>JBFFMO010000274.1:0-6041 GCA_041554035.1 Allomicrovenator sp.
AACTGCCGTCGCGGTGGCCACAGAGTCGAACACATGAAAGAGCTTGAGCACGCCGATCATGCTTCCCTCGGTGACCCCAAGTCCACCGGGAAGAAAACTGACCGCGCCCAGAATGGTACTCATGGAATAGACGAAACTGGAAAGCAGAAGGTCGGCATCGCCGCCCAGCGCTTGAATCAACACGTAAAACGCACCCGCCTCCATCCCCCATGAACACACGCTTAGAAGGGTGGTTCCTATCAGGATGCGCCAATTCAACATCGTGGCCGTGGAATCGTAAAGCTCATCGATCTTTGACCGAAAACCCGCAAGCCTTGGATGCCGCTGCGTCAACCCGATGAATCGGTGCACGAGTGCCGGTTTTTGCAGTACCGCGACCACCAGAGCCAGCGCCACGGTCACCACGATCAGCGGAATTCGCCCGTATTCGAATGACCCGATGCCCGCAGCCGCAATGATCACCAACGCGATCAAATCCGTGAGCCTTTCAACAAAAACGACAGGCGCTGTCCGCGCCACCGGCACGCCGCATGCGTCTCGAATCAGAAGGCTCTTGAGGACCTCACCGACTTTCCCCGGAGTTATCGACATCGACATCCCCGCCACGAATGCGATCAACGAGACGGTATGAGGCAGAATCACGTCGAGTCGACGCAGAAGGAGCGTCCACTTCGCATAACGCAGCGCGTAGTTCACCAGAGTCATTGCGATGGCGGCCATGAATACTAGGTATGGCACCGCCGTCACACTCTTGATGACAGCAAGGGCATCGGCCCACACGGCAACTCCGCCATAAACGAGCACGGCGATGATAACTCCGCTGAGGATTTTTCTTTCCAAACGGCGCATGAGTCCTTGGCGAACGCGGTCGGGTTCAATAAGGTACGGGAACTCTGTGACTGACGCCCTTAGTACTGTGTCCGAAGGTTTGAGGCAATTGATGTCGTTCCGTCGAGCCGCATGTCTTTTATTCATTTTGCAGGCGAGTTGCGCATACAACTACGCTGGCAAAGAGGGAAAGGTGCGTTCGGAGCCAAGACGGGAACAAGATACCCGTGTGGTCGAGTTAAAAACCAACCCGGCCGATGAGGCCGCTGAACAGCGTGCTGAGGCAGAACAGGTCATCTCCACCTCGCCTTGCCTGGTTCCGACCCTTGATCTGCACTACTTTGACGCGACTTCTCAGATCGTCCGGACGATGGACTGTACGACCAAGAAATTCGTCAATATCGCTCGGACTCCCCTTGGAGAATCAACGTATCAAGAACGTCGTTCGGCAGGCCTTCCTGAGGCTCGGTGGTATTTTCTGGTCGACCCGAGTGGAACGAAGGCCAACTACCCCAATAATGACGTACTCTTGAAGGTCTCTCAGAATTTTAAGATCGAATTCTATGGCAGAGAGACTGGAAAAGGCATGTTGGTATACTTGTTCCTTGATGAAGCCAGCTAGACACGGTGACGCTTCTTACGGACTGATAACTTCAAGGATAACTCGAAATGCAAGGCATCTCTGACTCTGAGCCCACCACGGCTGAAAAAAAGGGCGATCAACGACAGGAAATCAAACTGGCGCGGCGTTGCTTTGTGCAAGTCGACCGATTGACCAGTCTGATGATGACCTATCCGCCGGGGCACCCGATCGTAGAGGAAGCTGCGACGATGTGTGTCGCGGCATTCAAAGAGTATTTTGAACTCTCAGACCGCCTGTCTGTTCTCGTTGACGCGCACAGCCTGAAATTCTTGGGGACCGAAGAGCGTGTTTGGGAGACCGAAGACCCACGCGACTACTGCTGGGTCCTGAGCCGCGATGGCGTCTACCTTTTGCATCTGCTCGCCGGCATTGATGAACGAGAAATTCGGCATTTTGTCGACATCTTGAACGACCTGGTGGATGAACGTGATTTGAGCAAGAACGCGGTCACCATTCTGTTTGAGGCGGGTTTTCGTTACGTGTCCTACGACGCCTTGGACGAGTCCCTTGCCCAATTGGCGGGCTTGGATCTCGACATCCGCGACCGTGATACGAAAGAGGAACAGGAGGCGATCGAAGATCTCTTCGAAAACGCCTTCGATCAGGAAGCCAACAAGAAGATGTCTCCTGAACAAGCGTCACAGAAGCAGCAACAAGAGTTTCAGCTTCGCATGCAGAAGCGTTCCGAGCGTCAGGAGCGCATGGAGGTAGGCTCACGTCAGTTTTTGCTCTTGAACAAAGACCAACAGAAACACTTATTCGATCTCAAACGCGGCTTCACCGAACACGCCGAGTTGGAACACCGTGAGGGAGAAATTCTGGCGGCCATTTTGGGTGCCAAACCCAAGGCCGAACTTCGAGAGCAATCCGTTGAGCAAATCGCGGAAGTCATGGGTACGTTGCTTGAAACCCAACGACCATGGGAATCCCTGGAGTTCTTGAAATTGATCCACGAGTGGCGGGCGAATTTCGACCAACTTGTGACCGAAGACTTGAAGCGTGTCGTCTCGGAGTGTTTTACGCAGCGGCGTTTGGCGGGAATGATCAAAATGGTGGCGACCTCAGAACCCTCGGTTCGACGAGCCATTCTGCAGATGTTCAACGCCTTGAACTTGGGACAAGCAAGCGGCGAACTTGCCAAAACGCTGGCCTGGGATCTCAGCGAGGAAGTTCGAAAAGACGTGCTGCGCTACCTCCATGAACGATCGAAGTATTCGGTAGGGTTCCTTGGGGATGCCGTCTTCGACCTGCCCCCGGACAAAGTGGGCCCTATTCTCGATATCCTTACGCATCGGATGCCAAAATCGAAGGACATCCTGATTTCGATTCTCGAGAAACCCTCTGAACCCACTTTGAAGGTCAAGTCCGTCAACGCCCTTTCTGGACATTGGCAGGCAGACGAAGCGGAACGAATCATGGCGCCGTTTCTGAGTGCAAGCCACGCAGGATTACGACTGGCCGCGCTTCGAGGCCTCGCAGACGCTTCGCCCAAGGTCTTGCCGCGTCATCTTGGTCCGCTCTTTACCTCCAGCGTCACGTCGAGACCGGAAGACGAGATCCGCGAGATGGCCACCTTGTACCTAAAACATGGTGGTTCCCCCGCGCTGGAACAATTTCGTGAACTCATCCACAAGCGTGGAATCGTCAGCAACGCGGACATCGAACTCGCCGCCCTGCTCGCGAAGATGATCGCACGCAATCCTCAACCCGGCGTGGTCGAGTTGCTGACCGAGGTCGGAAGCGACTGGCTTGTGGCCGGGAAGATCCGTTCCACCTGTAAAGAGCTCGCGTCTTTGATGCAAAAGTGAGAACACGATGTCGAATGATTTTGAGCGCATAAACACCACGAACACGGGCCTTTCAAGCCTCAGTTCGGCCGAAAACACGCGCAGCGATTACCACGACGAGGAGGTCTCATTTGACCCCTCGGATGCCCAGCTCTTCGGCCGAACCTTCATTCAATTTCTCTATAAGATTCTGAAAATCGGAAGCATCTACGAAGTCACGCATAACCAGACGCGACTGACGGCCGAAGAATTCATGGAGTTTTTCCACCGGGCCATGGTTGGGTATCAGGACGAAGGCATTTCGGTTCTGGTCCGCGACGAACTTGGAGTCGTGAACGGCCAATCCCTGCGTCTTAAACGCAAAGCCCAACAACGGCTCAATGAGCTTCGAGACATCTTCGCGACGGCGTCCATCAAAGGACTCCTGCTCAAGCGTGACCTGGATGTGGATGAGTTCCTGGAGTTCTTGCACGAACTTCGATTGGCCGGGAAAAACCGAACGGGGATGGAGCACGTTGTGCTTCAGACGATTGAGATTCAGCACGGCCCGCCCACTCGTAACATCATCGAAGCCGTGATGAACGTGAATAAGGCGATGTACGTCGCCCATGTGTATATTCGCGGGTTGGTGAAGCTTCGAAACGCCCAGGAACACGTAAGGCGAAGTCAGGATGCTGACGTCGCCACGGGTGTCGTGAAACGGATCATGCAAAGTATCTCGGAATTGATCGGCGACGATGACTTCACAATTTTGGGACTTCTTCCGCTTCGCATGGTGCCCCCTGACCTCTCGTCGCATTCGATGAACTCCTCGATTTACGCCATGATCATCGCGGACAGACTCGGACTGCCGGCTCAGACCACTTCTGCGATCGGCATGGCCATCATCTATCAGGATATCGACCGTTTGGTCGGCGTGCCGGTGGGCCACCGAGACCGCGACGAGACGCTGGCTGCCAACGTGCAATTTGGTGAGAACCTGAGGGACGTGGCTCGAATGCTGCCCCGGGTTAAGGGCGACGTCATTTCAACGCTTCGTGTTTTGAACGCCTACGAGCGCGGTTGTCCCTACGACCAACCGGTCAACGCCCCCTTCTACCGCCGCGACAGGTCGCTTCACCTCGCCCCACGCATCATCGACATGTGCCGAAGCTACGATTTGTTGATTCAAGGTATTGAGGGCTATAAAGCCCGACGTCCGGATCTGGCGATCGAGTACCTGCAGTCACGTAAAGGGACCACGTTTGATGAAGCCCTTGTCGACCTCATGGTTTCGACCCTCGGCGTGTTTCCGATCGGCACGACCGTGCAACTCACGAGTGGAGAGAAAGCGGTCGTCATCAAGACGCCTGACCCGAGCAAAGACTCGCGGCGGCCGGTCGTCCGCATTCTGAACACGCAACAGCCCGCGACCATCGATCTCGCAGACCCCCGCTACGCAAATATTGAGATTGTGGGGTCCGTTGAAATCGACCCGTCAGAAATCACCGTCTCGAAGGTGTTCTTGCTCAGCTGACGAACTAGTCGTGAGAAGTCGCACCAACATCGAGCAGCCGAACGAAGAGCTTGAGCGCTTCATGGCGAGCCATTGAGGCCAATTCGAGTAAATCTTCGTAAGAACTCATTCCGTCGATTTGCGACAGAATGAATCCAGCCCGGTGGTCCAAATTCAAAGAACCCACATCGTTCATCTCGACGATGATCTTGGGGATACGATTGAGTGACCCGAGGCGCTCAATATACGAGCGAACCAATTCACCTTCGATATTCAATCGCAACTGATTGGCTTCTTCGTTGCCATCTTGGCGCGACATCACCTTGGTGCAGATATCAAGCGCTGCAGCGAACTCCCCGCGCTCGTACATGCGACGGGCTTCAAGCAGAATTGCGCTCATGTTCGTCGAAGGACCAAGCACCGACGATTCAGGTGAGCCTAAATCTTCGAGAACAAACGACGCCTCGCTCGGAACCACACCGGTGGGGTTGTCACGGTTAAATGGGTTGGTGCGAGAAGCCGTCCCGCGATGGATAGGCTCGCCACGATACGGACTGTTCGCCTCGGACGACATGGAGTCGGCCAATTCGAAGAACTCGTCTTCCCCGATCGCGTCGATCGATGGCGCCATGGGCGTAGGATGATGACTTCGCTCAGGACGACGAGGAATGGCAGTTTGCGCTGCGTCTGCCTTCTTGTCCTTACCCGTGGGCTTGGTCTTCACCGCATTATCAGGCTCGATGTCGCCACCAGCGAAATCAAAATCAAAACCGTCACTTGAGCCCGCAGCACTCACCAACTTTGTCGGGGGATCGGCTGTGAACTCGAATTGAAGCTCCGAATCGGGGCTTTGGGGGGCATCCGCTTTGGGAGGATCAACACCCAAATCGAACGTAAACTCATCCAAATCTTTGGATTTTGGAGGCGGACCGAACGTCGCGGGCTTGGCCTCGAAACCTAAATCAAAATCAAAATCGTCGTCATCGTCGTTGGCCTTTGGGGTAGCCGGTGCGACACGGGTTTCTTGAGATCGATTGAAGACGTTGGGTGTGATTTCTGGGGTGGCCGCACTGCCGATCATCTCGGCCGGGTCGAATACCATGTCCTCAGCCGCTGCGTTACGCTGCGCGACCGGCATGGCTTGAAGGGGCGTCACGTTACGTGAAGAGCCTGTGGGTTGGTCGAGTTTGGCATCCGCAAACCTCGGTTCCCCAAAGGGTTTGGTTTGTTTGTCCGCTGGGGTGTTCTCGCCGTGGGGACGGGTCTCACGCAGATTCTCGGGCTCCAG
>JBFFMO010000275.1:0-6030 GCA_041554035.1 Allomicrovenator sp.
ACCGGGTAGCGCCCCCAGCCCTCTATGTCTCGTGGCACCCAATTTGTCTTCACACGACCTCCGTCCGCAAGCCTGCCTCATTACAGCGTGGCGGACGGTAAATCAACCATCCGACCCGCTTGAGATGCGCGCGCGGAGCCCGGGTTGCATTGACGTCATCTCAAGTTTCCAGCCGTGACGGTCCAAGACTTGTTGAGCGATGTTCAGTCCGAATCCCTGACCGTTTGCGTTTCGTGTACGGGCGGCATCACCACGAACTCCTCGAGTCGTCACGCCTTCGATCAACGCGTCTGAAATCCCGGGACCGTCGTCCAAGACCGTCAATTCAAATCCTTTGGCCGTGGCTTCCAGGAACACTGAAACATGGCCGCCTTCTGGTGTGTATTGCACCGCATTCTGAACCAGATTGCTCAACGCCTGCTCCACCATGACCGAGTCGCAATCGACCATCACTGGGTCTTCGGGCACGCCCACGTTCAAGTCGATCGACTTGCCTTCGGCGATGGGTAGATGACGCGCATAGATTCGTTCCGCGACCTCCCGCAGGTCGACTCTATGCAGCGTTAATCCCAACTCACCGCGCTCAAGCTTGGTGGCCAGGCTCATGTTGCTGATCAGAGCCGCGATATAGCTCGATTCCTCAAGCGCGACCTCGACATGACGCCATGCCTCGGAATCCTTGGGCATTTCATCACGGGCTCGAGTGAGTCGATGCTGCAGCACGGTCAAAGGAATCGCGAGATCATGGGTGGTGTTGGCCACGTAATTCGACAAACTTTCGTCGCGGGTTTTTAGCGCGCCAATGGTCTCGCGAACACTTCTGCTCGAAGTGTCGAGCGCACGCGCCAGATCGCCCAATTCGTCGCGTTTGGTGAGTTCCTCGGCAATATCAGGGCCGTCGTCGGTCGAGTCTTCGACGGCCTTTTGCAGTTTTCGGATTCGCCCCACGATGGGGTACGTCACCAGAAGTCCAGTCAGCGCCAAAATAATCGCAAAAATCAAAGCCTGAATCAGCGTCGGCACCACAAAACCGCGCGGCGTCGGCGCCCGGCCCCAGTCCACCAAGATGATCGCGCAGGGGCCCTCATCCATGATTCGACCGGCCGTCACGCCGTCGGTTTTGCCGCGCCAGTATGCGTGATGAACGGGTTCTTCGGCACTCACGTCGTCCCGCAAGACTTCGGGAAATGGCGGGGCCTCTTTGTTCAAGGACTCGAAATTCGGGCCGTAGGCAAAAACCCGCATGCCACGACGTTCGATCTTGAAGCGCTCGGGACGCCGGATACAGCGCTCGGGCGGCCGTTCGGCGAATCGAGTCACAAATTGTGACGCCATTCGACTCTGGAAATCTCGTTTCTCGGCGCCAAGTCGCCAGTACGTGAAAAACAAGACGCTCGGGATGAGCAGCAAAAAGAGCGTGAGCGTGACTCTGAGTCGCAGTTTCACTTCTTTGCCTTGGGCTCAGAGGCGAGTCGATAACCAATCCCCCAGACCGTTTCAAGGTGGCGAGCGGCCTCGCCTAGCTTTTTGCGAATGCGAGAGACGTGAACATCTAACGTACGCTCACCGCCGTCTTTTTCTTCGTCGAGGACGCGCTCGACCAGCTGCATACGAGACACCGCTTTGTCTTTGCGCAACGCCAACATCGCCAAAATGTCGAACTCAACCTTCGTCAATTCAACCGAAACGCCGTCAAGCTTGGCTTCACGTTGTTCCACATCGATCGCCAGCGGGCCGATTTCCAGCGAATCGCCACTCATATTCGGGCGACGCAGTCGCGCCTGCACCCGCGCCACCAGTTCAGCGGGCCAAAATGGTTTGGTGAGGTAGTCGTCTCCGCCCAATTCGAATCCTCGGACCTTGTCGTGGGTCTCCGAACGCGCGGTCAAAATGATCACAGGCAAGTCCGATTCGCGGCGCCATTCCTTGAGCAAATCAAACCCATGCGCCCCTGGAAGCATCAGATCCAAGACCACCAAGGAATAGTCGTGAATCTCGACCGACCGAGCGCTGGCCCCATCCCGGCACCAAGTCACAGGAAACCCAGCGCTTTCGAGCGTCTCTACGATTTCCGCCCCCAGCCTCGGGTCGTCTTCGACCACCAATACGTGTGTCATGACCTTGTCCTTTTGCCGCTGTCCGAAACCCAAAAAAAAGGCGGGGAAAGCCCCGCCCATTCTCATCCAGAAGGATGATTAACCCTTCTTCTTATCCTTCTTTCCGTGGTCCCCGTTGCGATCATGTCCGTGTTCGCCACGCTCGCCACGCTCGCCACGCTCGCCGAGGTCTCCACGCTTGCCGCGTTTGCCCTTGTGCTCCTTCTTCATCGCATCAAACTTCGTTTGCTGCTCAGCAGTGAGGATGGCGCGCATCTTCGTTCGGATCTTCTCACGATGCGCCTTCAGTTCAGGCCGGGCTGCCTCGCGGTCACCGTTATGAGCCTCGAGGATGACCTCCCGCTCTTGTTTCGAATCTTCCCGAATGGTTTTGAACTTCGCTTTCTGAGCGTCGCTCAGACCGAGCTCTTCAAGGCCTTTCTTGAAGTCCCCGCGTTTGCCGTGTCGGCGATCCTTTCGCTCTTCCTTCAATTCGGCAAATTTTGTTTTCTGAGCCGGAGTCAGGACTTGAGCGATCTCGTCCTTGCCACCGGCACGCAGCGCTTGAAGTTGGTCTTTGCGCTCTTCCTTGCTCAGCGATTCATTATCCTTGATGACCTGTGCCTTGGCATGTCGGTCAGCCATGATCTTGCCAACTTTGGCCTTTTGCGCCGGCGTCAGTTCAAGTTTTTCGGCGAGGCGTTCCATTCGGTGCTCTGGATTCCCCTTGGCCATGATGGCTCCTGCGCCTCCGATCGTGACTCCAACAACGGCGAAAATAACGAGTAGTTTTTTTGCGATGCGATTCATGTTCGTTCTCCTGTTCATGTTTGAGAGGCGTTTCGTTTCCGTCCTCACAAACAGTTATACGAACTGTTCCTTAAGGAAGTCTGAAGCACAGAAATCTTTTTAGTAATGCCAGGGAAATTTCGAAAAATCCTGGTCTCTTTTTTCCAGAAATGCGTCACGTCCTTCTTGGGCTTCGTCTATACCGTACGCCAGTCTCGTGGCCTCGCCAGCAAAGAGTTGTTGTCCAACCAGACCGTCGTCGATCATGTTGAAAGAATATTTCAACATGCGCATCGCGGTCGGGCTCTTCATGCATTCTGCGGCCCATTCAAGCGCCACATCCTCCAATTCTTCATGTGGGATCACTGCGTTGACCATGCCCATGTCAAAAGCTTCTTGCGCCGAGTAGGTGCGGCCCAAAAAGAAGATCTCGCGGGCGCGCTTCTGGCCAACCTGACGCGCCAGATAAGCAGACCCGAAGCCGCCGTCGAACGAAGTCACGTCGGCATCCGTCTGTTTGAACTGCGCGTGTTCTTTGCTGGCCAAGGTCAGGTCGCAAACGACATGAAGGCTGTGTCCGCCTCCAACGGCCCAACCGGGAACGACACAAATCACAACTTTGGGCATGAACCGAATCAGCCGTTGGACTTCCAGGATGTGCAGACGTCCCAGCCGTGCAGGGTCTACGCCGCCTTTACCCTCGTATTTGTAGCCGTCTTTGCCACGAATTCGCTGGTCGCCACCGCTGCAAAACGCCCAACCGCCATCCTTGGGCGACGGACCGTTCCCGGTAAGCAGCACCACTCCCACATCCGAACTCATCCGAGCGTGATCCAGGGCGAGGTACAATTCGTCGACGGTCTTTGGCCTAAAGGCGTTGCGGACGTCAGGGCGATTGAACGCGATGCGCACGGTCCCTTGGTCGTTGGCGCGATGGTAGGTGATATCTTCGAACTCGAAGTCGTCGACTTCGGTCCATTTTGTCGGGTCAAAAATTGGGGAAATCATGCGTATTCTCCTGGCGAATTCCTGCCCCTCCAATATCACGAATCCGATGGTGTTCATCCCCACTTTCTTGGGTAGTCTGCACAACATCAGATTGAGAGAGGGTCCTCATGAAACAAGTTCAAGAAAATATCTGGGTTATCCCATCCGAGGTGAAAGTCGCACCAGGCGTCTATCTGCCGCTCCAAAGCACGGTGGTACGCCTCAGCGATAATACCTTGTGGCTGCATTCACCCGTCCGCCTTAGCGCGACGGATATCAGCGAGATCAAGGCTCTTGGTGAAGTCGCGCATTTGGTCGCGCCAAACCTGATGCACCACCTCTTTTTTGGCGACGCAGCTCAGGCCTTCCCCAACGCACGTACCTACGGGGCGCCTGGACTCGCCAAGAAACGACCAGATCTCCGATTCGACGAGAAGCTTTCGTCAGACACCACCTTCCCTGGCATCAAGTCGTTTTTCATCGATGGCGTTCCAGTGCTGCGCGAAACCATGTTTGTTCATAACGATCAGACCCTGATTACGGCGGACATCTTCCAGAACAATTTCAACGCCAAAAATTGGGTCTCTAAAGTCGTCTGCTCGCTCGCGGGCACTCATGAACAGGTCGCCATCTCTCGCTTGGTTCAGATGTCGGTCAAAGACAAGCCAAAGTTCAAAGAAGGGATCAACAAGGTCATGGGTGCCACTTTCGAGCGCCTGATTCCGTGCCATGGCGAAATCGTCGACTTCGAGGCCAAGGCTCGCTGTCGCTCGGCCTGCAATCGCGTTAACTGGCTGATGTGAATCATAAATTAAGCTGGAATGCGCAAGAAAAAATCGACAAAGACGTGTGGGTGATCCAGTCCGAGGTTAAGATTGCGCCTGCGGTTTATCTGCCGCTTCAAAGCACTTTGATTCGACTGCGAGACGATTCGCTTGCACTCGCCGATCGAGCTGTCGACGAGCGATATCAACCAGATCAAGGCACTCGGTGAGGTCGCACACGTGGTGGCTCCAAACCTACTGGTGCAGCCACGGCTTTCCCCAACGCCCGAACCTACGCAGCGCCCGGCCTTGCGGAAAAGCGACCCGACCTGAGCTTCGACGAGACGTTCTCGTCGAAAACACGATTCGATAACATCGAATCCTTTTTCATCGCGGGCGCGCCGGGCCTGCAAGAGACCATGTTTCTACACGACGAGAAGACGCTGATTTGCACCAATATTTTCCAGAATAATTTTAACACAAGAAACTGGCTCTCGAAGATGACCTGCATCGCCGGAGTGTAGTACGAGGAACTCGGTGTCTGCCGTCTCGCACAGTTCATGGTGAAAGACCGACCGACCGACCTTCAAAAACGACCTCGAACTGATCATGCGCGAATCGTTTGAGCGCTTGATTCCTTGCCACGGGGACATCGTCGAGCCCGAGGCAAAGGCGAAATGCCGATCGGCGTGCAATCGAGTGAAGTGGTTGTTGAACTAAACGCTGGGCACATTCTAGGCGTCATTTTGATATCATTAGGAAAATAAAACACATTATTAAGGCGTGAAGATTTCACCGTTAAATTGAACAACTCCGGTGACCTCGACACGGGCTAAAAACGCTTCAAGATCGGCCTGGGTGAGCTTTCTGCTTTGAATTTTCAAATCCCCTTTAATCATGCGAAGGTTCCCAAAGCCATCAAGGGATTCGATTTCTGCGAAGACCGTTAATCCACCGAGTTCCCCACCGACGACTTCGAGGCTTGGGAAGCTGACGACGGTGATCATTTCACCCGAAATACTAAGCTCGCCTGCGATCAGACGAAGACGTCCGAAACCATCAAGGGACTCGACTTCGACCGCAGAAATGTATAACCCACCAACGACCTCGAGGCTTGGAAAGTTCAGTGTCTTCGTAGGAAGATCAATCATCGTAATGAGACCACCAACCTTGCGTAGATACGGCATATTTAGCTGTCCGCCGGACGATGGGATTTCCATAAAACGTAGTTCTCGGCCTACAGTGACCAAATTCTTAAACACGTCCAGGCTCTTTAAATAGGGTGCCCGCCTAACGGTCAGGCCTCCTTCAACATGTTTCAGGTCTTGCACTTCGGGAACGGCTTCTTCAAAAAAATCCACCAGTGCAAAAGTGCCCTGGAGGCTTTCGCAGCC
>JBFFMO010000276.1:0-6027 GCA_041554035.1 Allomicrovenator sp.
CAAGCCGGACTTGCGTTCATGCCGATGAAATTTGAATTGGAACCTACCTATGCGCTGAGCCCGACCCACAAAATTGGAGCCTTTTGGAAATACCAACCCCTGCCCTTTCGTGACGAATTCCGCTACGAAAACGCGTTTTCGGGGCCGTGTCTGGGTGGCGAATGTGTCTTCGGCGTCAGATCTCATCAGTCGATCGACGAATCTTGGTCAGTTAATGCCGCCGTCGGTTTTGGAAAGACCCGTAAAATGGTGAGCCTGGTCGTCGAAAACACCGAATCTCAGTGCCAGTCATCGGACAATTCGTTTGGCGACAATGCCTGTCTGGTCGACACGGCAGTTCGGGACGGCTGGTTCTTTCCCGAAATCGGCATCGACTACACGACCGCAATCACCCAACGCATCAGCTTTGTTGGGACAGCGCGGGCCAACGCGTCGCTCCCCGACCTCGCCGTCAACCTCCATCTTGGCGCGGGAACAAGCCTGTCATTCTGAAGTCTACGGGTACGCGTGGCTGCCTTCGCGCTTGGTACGCGTGGCTCCAGCCGCGCTGCGATTTACGACAGGTACGCGGAGTTCCAGCCGCGCCCGCGATTTCCGACCGATACACAGGCTCCTGTGGCCTGCCTGAGATTCTCGCGACTTGCGACCGGTAGGCAGGCCCTATCGCCTGCTGCGATTCTGAGACCGATTCGCCGGCCAAATCACATGCGAGCCATAGGGCTCGCGCACCAATCACGGTTCAAAACCGAAAACGGTCGCAGGCCACTCACAACGACCGTGAAACACGCTTGCCGCGATACACACGACGGTCAGTCAAAACAGCATCCATCGGCTGGTCATGAGGTTCAGACGGGAGCACTCGCGTCATCTGCCAGTCAAAGGCGATGCCTAGAGTTCGAGTCGGGTTAGCCTCCACAAAGCGGTCATAAAAACCGGCACCAAAACCCAGTCGATGGCCGGCCAGATCAAAGGCGAGCCCAGGCACAAGAACCACGTCGACCTGCCCAGAGTATGGCGGACCATCAGGCTCCATGATGCCAAATTTCCCCTCTGACAGCTCGGCGCGGCTTTTGACTTCAATCAGCACCATTTTCCCAGGCCCCACGACACGTGGGTACAAAACGGTCTTGCCCGCAGCCAGCCACGCATCCACGGCCGCGCAAACGCTGACCTCGCCCGGCAAAGCCGAGTACACAGCGATGACCTGGGCATCGAGTGCCTGCAGTCTTTCGCAAATTTTCTGGGATAATTCAGGCGCGAGACTCACGTGTTGAGTGCGGGCGCGCTTGTAGTGGGCACGAAGGCGAGCTTTGGAGGCACGCGACTTCAATCGAGACGTTCCGCCTCTTCGACGGCCTTCAACGCCGCATCGATTTTCGCCTTGAACTGGTCTCGCAGCACGCGATTTTGTTCGCGCACTTCAAAGAGTTCTTCGGCAACCGTCATGCTGACGAGCATCAAGATTTTTTCGAGCGGCACGCCTGGGGCGAGCGCCTGAATTTGTGCAGCCTTAGAGTCGATGAAGTTCGCAAGGTCCTGGACCGCCTGCGGTTCTTTATCGGTTTTGATCGAGAGCTTTTGTCCCCGAATCTCGATGCCGACTGAACCCGGTGCGGTGACCGTGCTTGATTGAGTGCGACTTGTATTCCTAGATCCGTGGAAACTCACGATCATGCCTCCGTGCATAAGTGCATCTAACCTAAACGCAGTGATCTATGGATTCAACTCAAATACGTGGATTTGAAACCTCAACCCGGTTTTGTGCATCTAAAGGGCCAACTCAAACCCACGGAGGCACCATGCCAACCCAACGAATTGAAGAACTTAATCAGCTACTTGCAGACGAAGCCGTCTATTATCAGAAGCTTCGTAACTTCCATTGGAATGTCCGCGGACCCGCATTCTTCCAACTCCACGTGAAGTTTGAAGAAATGTACACCGCATCAGCTTTGAACGTCGACGCCGTCGCTGAACGAATCTTGGCGCTCGGAGGTCGACCAAAATCCACGCTCAAAGAGTTCCTGGACGCGAGCCGCATCAAAGAACAACCGGAAGTGCCGGTCGCCGAGAAGATGGTCGCTGAAGTGCGCGACAACTTGAACGCACTCGTTCAATACGTGAACGCAGTCCGCAAAACGGCCGAAAAAGCTGGCGACGACACGACCGTGAATCTGCTCGACGACCTGGGCCAACAGCACGAACAAGACGCCTGGATGCTGCGCGCTTGGCTTAGCTGAGACGGCATCAGGTTTCGGGTGGTCGGGGTTCAGGCGTTGTGCTTGGTTCGCGCGGTGTCGGGTTTCAGGTAATCAGGTTTCAGGCAGCACATCGTTGTGATTGGTACGCGTGGCTCCAGCCGCGCCTGCGATTAGTGCGCTTGCGATGGGTACCCGGGCCCTGTGGCCCGCCTGCGACTCGTCCCTACGGAATACAGGCACAAATCGCAACACGAGAAACCTGACCGCCACCAAAGTTGGTCCAATACATCATCGGACCATCCAGAGCGATTCCTTGCGCCCCAGATTGATTTCCAATCAAAAACTCGGCGGCTCCACCGGTTTTGGCTTTGCGCATCACTCCGTTGCCGTCAGACAAGGTCCAGTAAACATGGGTCGCGTCCATCGTCACGCGTTGCGGATTGTTGATTTGCGGCACGAAATCTTCAACGGGTCCGCCGGCTTTGGGCCAGCGCCTGACCGCATTATCCGATGCGGCGGTCCAGTAAACATGAGTGGCATCCAGCGCAATTCCGGTGGCGCCGTCCTGCGCCATCGCAAGGACTTCCACGGCACCACCTGTTTTGGCCTTTCGAACCAGAGTGTCCGCAAAATAGTTCACCCAATAAACATGGGTGGAATCGGTCGTGATGCCGTGTGGATAATCTTGATTATCGGCAAAGGTCTCGACGGCCCCGCCCGCTTTGGGCCAGCGCATAATGGTATCACCAATATAATTCCCCCAATAAATGTACGTTCCGTCATCCGCGAGCCCCAAAGGCCCGTCTTGATTTTCGGCGATCAATTCAATCGCGCCACCCGCCTTCAGCCGTCGCTGAACCGTGTTGTCATAAACGCTCGTCCAGTAGACATGGGTTGCGTCCAAGACGATGCCCCCCGGTCTATCCTGCGTATCCGCCACGACCTCAGGTACGCCCCCGGTCTTGCTGACCCGCATCAGCTGGTCACCATTGGCTGATGACCAGTACACATGGGTGGCATCGAGCGCGATATCTTGAGCCCCGTCTTGATTCTCGGCTAGGACGTCGGCGACACATTGCTGCCCCGCGCAATCCACGTTGCACATGGCGTTTGTGCAACCCAAGCCACAAGAGGTTTCGATGGGTTCAAACACGCACTCACCGGCAGCGCAGGCCCCCGCCGAGGCGTAGGTTCTAAGTGTTTGTGCATCGGCGCAGACGGCCTCGGGCACCGTCCCATCGCAGGGCTGACCTTCGTTTGCAGGGTTCAAACACCCCAAAAGCGCCATATCCGATGCATCTGCTGCGGCGTCTATCGAGACATCACAACCAACACAGGCATCTGGCGTCATATCCGCGGGATTCAGGTCCGTGGCCATGTCGGGAACCTGCACGCCCATATCTGCGCCATTCGTGTTGGAATCAACACTATGTTGCCGCGTATCATCCGAACACGATGCAACCAAAAAACAGAATAAAATTAGTGATATCCTCACGACGAACCTCCGTGAATTGGCAATTATCACCCCTTCGTGGTTTCGTCTAACGCAGTCTGGTGCACCGGTCGCAGTGACACGAACAGGACGCTTGGAGGCATCGCGACTCCAACGCTGCTCATTCGTGAATATCGGGCTTCAGACCCAGACGAAGTTGATTCACAGCCCGGTAGAACCCACTCCACTTGCCTGTCACAAGAAATATCTGTCCTCCTGCGACAATTCGGAGACGTCGCGGCGACGTCGATGAATTGAATTGGAACGATTCGACCTTCAGGATTTTGCCGTGTGCCCGCAACACGTCGTTGGGAAAGTCGACCTCAAGTCTGGTTGCCGCCCGCAGACTGGAAAACATCTGTCTGAATAGCGCCCAAAAGGCCCATCCGACAACGCCGCACCAAATCGCAAACATGACGTATAAATAAGTCGGCGGATTGCCAAGGGCGGCCAGGGTTTTGGTGAACAAAACGGTGATGACTCGGCAGGAATATCAAAACCGTTGCAAGACTTACGAGCCCCAGCTTTAGGAAGCGCGGCGGTATTAGTTCAATGCTATTCATTTGCCCCTTGGCCCTAGATATCGGATGCTTGTCCACATGTGTTTCAATAAAAAGGATTCCTCATCTGTCCTCTGACTGCTCAGCGAAAACGAAGTTGAATCGCACATCAGCCGCCCCGTGCGTTTCGACAAATTTATATGCGCCCGCGCAGGAAACCGTCACTCTCTTATCCCAGCTATCTGGCTCGTCAAAAGTCGCCGAAAAGTCTGCAATCAGGGACAGGTCTGGGCGGAGCCCCTTCGCCTCTTGATGAAATCCATCGATCCCCACGATCATCAACGAGTTCGCCTGGGCCCATTTGACGAGCGCCAAAGCATCATCTGTGTTGAGACAAAGGTCTGCGAGAGAGTCCGTTGGGACAAGACGCGTCAAAATCTGCCGTTCTGTTTTGTTCATTCCCATGTCATGCCCCGGTAAAATATGATGATGCGGCCATTTCTTACTGACTCTGGGGAGTGATTCACGTGCCTCCAACATAGATTTCGTTAGGCAGCGACAATACCCAAGGCTCAAACGTGTCTGTTGAAAAGATCTCCAAACACGTCCCATCCGACAGTTCAAATACTGGGTCCAATGGAACACTTTGGCATTGCGGCCGGACAGCTATGATCGAAAGCTGCGCCAGCGTCATGACCCGAATATCGGCGTCATGCTCCATAGAGGCAAACAAAAGAGCCTCATCATTTACCAGGCGCCAAGCACTCGTGGTGGTGAAGCTCCAGTCAATCCCTAGCAATCGCAGATCGTCACCGGTCCATGACACTTTTTGGATGACCAACGGCAAGCAGTCCAAAAGAGCCTGATTCATGTGTCGGTGAAATTTCATGTCGCCCGCCATCAGACCTCCAACAAGGGCTCAAAACTCAAAGCCTCAAAACATATGGTCATTTTGCCGCCGGGCGTAAACATGAAGTCCACGACTTGCGAACCAGCGCGCAGAGCATAGGTGGCTTCATAAATCCAAAGATTGTCGTTCAAACGAACCACATCGGCTTGAACCGACACGACGCCATCAAAAACTAGACGGCCTGGCTGCGAACCCAAATACTCTGGCAGTTCAAAGAAGCCTGCATTTAAATCCAAAATCGAGAGGGCCAATCGATTAGCTTTCAAGCTCCAGACGAAGTCCGTGACCCTGCAATCATGAAGACCGCCTTTTGCGGAAAGAAAACCATCAATATCAACGATCGACTCAACCATATTTGACGCCAGTTTGTTGTGAATCCACCATATACTTCTTCACTTGTTGATATTCAGAATTTTGAAGTATCTCGTGATGGCATGCCTCAATCTCAGTCAGCACCGCCTCGCTCCAAATCTGAATCGCGGTTTTGAACATGGAACGTGACACCTGGATTTTTTCGCCCGTAAACTCGCTTTTACACGTGATGACTCCAGCGGTCTCGTGGAACACCAAAACATATTCGCCATAGAAATCAACCACCTCTACTTTCCGCGAACTTTTGCTCAGTCGATGAAGAGCGTCCACGAAATCGAGCATGGCTCCAATAACCGGCGCTTCTTCAAGAACGATGACTTCCGCACCATCGACCAGCAGCGCGATTCGTTCGGAAAAACAAATTCTCAACTCAGTCAAAGAGAGGCTTTGTAAGTCGGGTTGTTTCGCCGCCTCATTGATTCCTGTTGGAGCCATGCTCTGAATCGTGAATCCCATTTCCTCACCTACCCGAAAAATCACCCAATTTTCGTCATACGCTTAAGCCAATTGGGTCTTCCAAGATACGGAGCAAACTCCTCTGAGGTCATAACCTCG
>JBFFMO010000277.1:0-6014 GCA_041554035.1 Allomicrovenator sp.
GATATACGTCTTCCGCTCCTCGGCGGACACGTTCGTGTTGTCGATGACGAATGGTTGTTTGGCCTCAAGGCAAGCCTCTACGAGCAACCGTTCGCGATGTCGTGTCTTGAGCATGTCGAGGTTGATGCGGACATGGGTGTCCGCGAATCGTTCTTTGAAGAATGACGACTTTCCGGATGCCTGAATGCCAATAAAAATAACGAGTTGCATTTAAACGCTCGTGCACACGCTAAAACCTGGCGATGGTCTCAATCGTGTAATTAACAAAGGACCGGGTGAATAAAGGACCGGAAGTCCTCGCCGATGGGAGTTCGTCGTTTGCGATGATTCGCCGCCGCAGCATGGCATTTTGGGTTTCCCCGGAGCGCGGTATTACTCAGATTTTTGGTAAACAGATCAGATTCCAAGCTCACACGTATCTTGGCATTCCAACAAAGGCCCTCCTCCTAAAGCGACCTGCTTCCCATAAAAGGCGAACTCGTAATTAACACCACTGGGAGCCAACCGAATCGTCTTTTCGTCTATTCGCGTCCAAGTGCCGCAGTCGCTTATAAGGGTGCCAACACATGAATAAAGCCCATCTTGCGAGATCCGAGGTTGGATACATGTTCCGTCAGCCAGTAACACAAACATGCCATATGGATTTGGACCATCATCACTGGAAAAGGACCAAACGCCGACCGGATCGATGTCAGCAAAGTTGTTATAAGTTTTCGATGACCATTCACAGTTGGGTTGGTCGGACTGGTCGGACCGGTCGGACTGGTCGGATTGGTCGGATTGGTCGGATTGGTCAATCTCCAGACTGCCAGCGTCCAACTTTGGAATAATGGGTCCCGATTCATCAGTGCAGCTCACGACCGCAATTCCAACACAAAATGCTAACAGCTTATAATCCATCACTAACCTCAATAATCTGGGCTTTTGAATAGAGTTGCGCACCATTCGGCGGTGAAAACACTACCGGAGCCGCCGATTCCATCAGCACTTCCCACTACGAAGCATAAGGGCTTGATCGCAGGACGCATGAGTTTCCTCCAAGTTTTCATGATTAAGGTAGTTTAGCGGTATCCCCAGATGATTCAATGCTCTGACACGTTTCGCTGATGTGGTCGCCAGTCGACATTGATGCGAAAGCAGCAGATGCCGAGATTCTAGGAGCCGACGTAGTTCGCTCCCGAAAACCGAAAACGGCCGAAGGCCTAAAGCGACTTCACCCGGATCTTGGCGACCGGAACGCGGTTGCCGCCATCGTGTGCCGCGCGGGGCTGCACCGCCATTCGTTTCGATCCGATATAAAATCCGAAATTCAACGTGTAGATGCCTGGCGAGGAGTAATCCTCGATCTTCAGGTTTTGGCGTGAGCGGACGATGTCACCTTCGAGCCAATAATTGGTCGGGAAATCGCCGTCATTTGGATAGTGGTCGCCACTGATTCGGTTGCCTGGTGTGTCGGCATGCAAGAAGATTTTCTGGTTGCCTGGAACGCGCTTTTTGACCTTGAAGAAGTAATCGATGACGGCGGTTTCACCCCATTTATAGGACACATAACCATCGGAGTCGGGCTTGTGGTTAAACGAATAACCGACCATTTCCAATTGGTCATCAAAGGTCGGATGGACCTTCTCGCCTTTCAAATCAAATAAGAGCTGATTCTGAATCACCGAAGGGTCTTCGATGATGCTTTCAGCCACGTAATTATAGTCTTTTTCGTCCAAATCCAATTGATTGGAGACCAACAAGAGTCGGCTCGATCGGGCATCCAATACGGCCAAATTCTTATGGGTGTCCTTGCGAATCTCGTAGTTGATGCGGGCAAGGTTATCCCGTGGGATCACGGCATATGCCCTTTCAGGAGACTCGAACATCTTTCTGAAATCGGTGGCCGAGCCGACCTTTTTCACGTCCTTCAGATAGACCGACACATCGCGGCTTGCGACGTCATAGCTCCAGAGCTTCTGGTCTTTTTCGGCGCTTTTAACATAGGTCTCGAACACACCGCGTTGCGACATGTGATTCGTAATTTCCGGGATGAACTCGACGATATAGGTCGCCGTTGCGATCAAACACGCCACCACCAGCAAGATTGGGAAACCCGTCGGTGTTTCTACGAATTGCGCCACCTTAGAAAGCCAACCTGCTTCGGCCCGATAGGCTTCTTTGTCGGCTGCGCGGTCTTCGGACGGCGAGACACGAGCGCTTCCAGCGATCCAGCCTTTGAAACGGGTCAGTGGGTGTCGCAAGGCGGACAGAATATCCGAGCGCCGTTGCCACGTCAGGCCTACCCACGAAACGAGCCCAAAGAAGTGAACCATCAGCAATAACATGAGCCCGTATTTCAGGACCTTCATGATCTTGCCGAACGAGAAGTCGTCCTTCAGGTCGAGCTTCTCTTGCATCACGGTATAAACTTCGACAAATCGTGCAGGAAAACGCTCAAGGTCTTTGCCGACCATCATCACGATGGTGATGGCGGTAAAGCCCATCGCAAGCAGCACCAGCGGCTCCTTGCGCATTTCCTTCCAGAATTTGGTGTCGACGAGCATCACTCCGATGCCCACGGCGATCGGGAAGTACGCGGGATAAAAGTAGTGATTGAAGGCCGCCGCGCCCATCATCACGAGCGCCGCAAAGACCATCCAGACCAGCAAAAATCTGCGTGCAACGATCGATGGCTCGGTCGGGTTTTTGTCGTCGGCCGTCTTGCGACTCGCCCGCGCCAGATATCCCACCGCCAGCGGTGCGACACCGACCCAGGTCACAATCGCAAACCCAATCTGGCGAACCCACAGATCAAAGGTCATGTGTTTGACGGCGAGGCTGTTCCCGAAAATATGGTTTTCGAGGAGGTATCGTAGGACCGGAATCTGTCCGAAGATTTCCCCGTTTTTCAACAGGGTGGGATTCGCCGAGCCGTAGGCAAATGCGACCACACTCAGAGTGATGATGGGAATGCCAAAGGCGAGAGCCATCGGTGGGCTCAACAAGGTCTGTACCGCCTTGGTCTTGCGGGCCAGCGCAAATCCAGCGGCTGCAAGCAGCAAGGGAATCAGCACACCAAACCACTGCAAGACATGCGGCTTGAACATCGCCGAGCCATCAGCACCTTTGCTCACGAAATAGCCGACCGCGAGCACACCCAAAACAGCCACGATCGCGGCTGCACATGCGCCCAACTCGGGTTTTCCAATCAGCGGTTCTTTTCGGTGAGATGACTCGAACGCGACTTCTGTCGCAGCGTGCGCCGCCATGATGATCAGGACCAAATAGAGGCCAACCAAACGCTGGTCCAAGAATGACAGGGCCAGCGCAACGCCTAGTGCTGCGGCCCACAGCCATTTTTTTGTGTCGGTGTATTGAAGCTCAAACCAGGCGATCAGCGCCAACGACGTCGTGACGACAAAAACCATCTCGGTGGCGAGGTTATGCACGCCCATGAAAACGACAGGGAAGCTCGAAAACGCGAGGCCGCTCAGCAATGCTGCGGCTGTCCCAAAACGTCTTCGGGTCCACCAAAATCCAATCAATACAAAGGCCCAAACCAGCACGGCAATCGCGCCGCGCGCCTTGAGTTCAAGGCTGCCCACGCTCAGTTCGCCCGACGTATCGCCGCCCAATCCAATCAACCAGGTTTTGAGCAGGGGACGGGCAACGGTTTTGCCCTCGTAAGTTGGAACCGCCCAATTCCACGATGACGCCGTTGGGTCCGAACTCGGGGTCGGTTCGCCGCGGTCGAGGTATTCGTTGGCCACAAAGATTTCGTTGGCTTCCCAGGGCTCCCAGATACCGATGCGCCCCAGGTTGCCAAAAAAGAGCACGGCCGATACGACCGCCACGATGGCAAACGCTATGCGGGTTCCACGCACCGTGTTGAGCGCTTCTATCCAGCGGGGTTCAGACATATTTGTTCAGGGGTTGGAATCTAAGAACAGGTAACCACTCACAGAATGGCCGACCACGTGGGTCTGAAGGTAGCCGTCGGCATCCAACGTTCGTGGGCCGGTTTTGTCCCAGTATCCGTCCGAAAGCACGTCGCTTCGAAGTAAAACCATGCCGGACTCTTCGCCGCGGGCGCCTGCAATCTTGCACACATAACCTTGGACCGGGCGGCCTGCAGAATGCCTGCGAGTCGCCCCAGGACGTTCGATATGAGAGATGCCGGCTTCAGGCAGTCCGAACATCCCAAGGACCGCTGTACCAGCACTCTCAAGGATCTCGTAAACGTCATCAGAGGGCTGAGCCCCTTGAGTTTCGGCCGCAAGATAGAGCCGATTGACGCGGCCTCCCAAATCTTGACGAATAGGGTCGTAAAGAACCTTCTTGGCAGCCTTTTCACCGACCAGAGCCAACGCGCGTCCAAGCCCCATGCCTCGGGCTTCGCTGGCGTCGGTCATGAAGTCTGGCGCTTTTTCAATGCGTTCTTTCCAACCGCGTGTCTGGCCTTCGATATACGCCGGCCCACTGACCAAAACGGTGGGTTTGAGCAGGCTTAAATGGCTTTCAAGGTCGGCCGCGCCGTCTGCGATGACCACGGTGCGGCCCTGCAAGAGCGTCGCGACGGTGAGCAGAAATCCGTAGAACCAACCGTAGTTGATCAACACGGCAAGCTGGTCGGAGTCTTCGAGCTGCAAGTCGCCGCCTAGATACTCAAGCATTACAGCGAGCTTGCCGCCTTCAAAGAAGGAGCCATGCGGGTCGTCCTCGGCTTCGAACGGAAACAAAATCAACGTCGCGAGCGAGGGGGCAATCTCGTAGGTTCTTTTGCCCAGATCGTTCATCGCGCCGCGTTGTTGGCGGTATTTTCCACGCTGAACCAGCGTGTCGACATCGAAGACGCCCTCTAACTTATTGGCGGTCAGCGGCTTGAGCGAAACATATCGCAGGTGGTCTGGAAGGTTGCCCGGACCGCGTAACGCGACCAATCCAGGCTCGTCTGAGACCACGATCCAGTCGGCTCCACATCGCGCGAGGCATTTCAACGATTCGCGTCGATCGCGATCTGAAGGAAGCGGAACGACACAACCACCCACCATCCATGCGGCAAATGCTAGATCCAGCCATTCTTGGGAGTTCTTGGCGATAAACCCAATGCGGGTTCCAGATTCAAAGCCGGCGTCGAGCAGTCCAACCGCCAGACGTTGAATGCGTCGGGTCCATTCCCAATACGTTTCGCTGGCGACGGCGTTCTCACCGTCGGGACGCACAAACGCGATGCGGTCTTTGAAATCGACGGTAAAGCGGGTCCAGAAATGAGTTGGGAAATTGCGCATCGTTCAATAACCGCTTGTGCCTTTGCCGCCCGTGACGATCGCGACCGATGACGAACAGCCAAGGCGAGACGCGCCGGCCTTCAACATATTGACCGCATCTTCGTAGGTACGAACGCCGCCCGAAGCCTTGACGCCCATGTCTTTGCCGACGACTTCGCGCATCAGCGTGATGTCTTCGACCGTTGCGCCACCCGGACCAAAACCAGTCGAGGTCTTGACGAAATGAGCCTGAGCGACCTTCGCGAGCCCACATGCAACGATCTTTTCGTGCATCGTCAGCATGCCTGTTTCCAGAATGACTTTAACGACTTTGCCTGGAACCGACTTCACGACGCGGGCGATGTCTTCGCTGACCAACGCGTAGTCGCGCGATTTGAGGGCGCCAATATTCAAGACCATATCGATCTCGTCGGCACCACATCGTACGGCTTCGCGGGCTTCAAACGCTTTGGATGCGGGAGTTCCGGCACCCAGTGGGAAACCGACCACGGCACAAACTTTGACGCCGCTGCCGCTCAAGAATGACGCGGCGAGCCGGACATTGGATGAGTTTACGCAGACGCTGAAGAAATTGTGTTTTCTGGCCTCGTCACAAAGCGTTTGCAACGCATCGCGATCGACGTCCGGGAGAAGCACGGCCGCCTCTCGCTGCTTCCGACCCTGGTCTACGGCGATCCGCCCAGCGCCCGCGTCGACGGCGACCGACTCGTGCAGGTCTTCACCAACTTGCTGGACAACGCCATC
>JBFFMO010000278.1:0-6005 GCA_041554035.1 Allomicrovenator sp.
CTACTTACAGGAGCCTTTGTTGTCACCGGGTGCGGCGACGATTCCCAAACGGTTTCAGCAGACGAGTGCCTCTCGACCGAACAGTGGACCGGTGGCAACAGCGGTTCGCGAGAGATGAATCCCGGGCAGGCCTGCAACGCCTGTCATCGGAGCGAAGGCGAGGGCCCGATCTTTAAATTTGCGGGCACCGTTTACGAAGGCATTTCACAGAAGGACAACTGCTACGGAATCGACGGGTACACAATCGAAATCACCGACGCCAATGGCACCGTACACAAGGCAACCTCGAACTCAGCCGGCAACTTCATGTCCGAGGGCTCCAAGGTTGTCGCACCCTACACGGCGTTGGTCCGCGGGCCAGATGGGTCGGAGCTTCCGATGTTGACTGCGCAAACCAATATCGACTGCAATTCGTGTCATGGAGCCATCGGCAGCCAGGGCGCACCGGGTCGGATCATCATCCCCTAGGCTCCGGGTGGTCGCGCCGCGGCAAAAATTCGTGCATTCTGGCGGCCACGACTTAACGAGCGATGCGTGAATCACGAAGAACTCCAACGTCTTGTCACGCGAACCGACCAAGCCGTGCATGACCCCAAGCTCTCGGAAGCCGAGCTCACGACTCATGTCAGAGCTCTGCATCATGATGAGCGTGTGCTCGGCGATGCCATCTGGACCTCGCGAAAGGCCCTGCCTACGCCACGCACCGCCAGTGCTTGGTTCATCCAGTGCATGGGACAAGCGGGACCTGAAAGCTATAATATCGGGGATTTTCAACGCCTTCTTGGTGATCTCGGGCAGCGTTCTGATCTGGGCGCGATCGCCGGCGCTGGCGGGCTGATTTGGAACCATTCGATGGAGTCGATCGCCGAGAAGCTGGGCCGTGAACTTCTGCTGCTCGACGTCGACTCGCTGGTACCACCGATACGCCAGGCAATGAGTTTTTTCATGATGCGGGCGGGCTTGGTCTCGGCAGCCGATATCGACCCACGCGATGTTGAACCGCTTTTTGAATCGCTGGTTATTGGCTGGGAAGACGCGCAGGATTTTGCGCGCGATTGGATGCGACTCGCTCCCTCCCCCGAGGTCGGCAATTTCATGGCGAGGGCACTTTCCAGCGTGCACTGGTCCCGGGTAGAGCCTCTCGTGTTGGCCCTGCCTTTTGTCCATCCAGACGAAGCCATCCAAATCACCACGCATATGGAAGAAATGACGCATGCCAGCAGCGTGATTGAGATGCTCGACGGCCTGCACGATGACGTCTTTCTGGCGCTCAATGGTAGGGCATTGCCCTGGTACGAGCGCATCTTCGGCCCGACCCCAGAAAGCTGGCTCTTCGGAGTCACGGGCATCATCGGTCCACCCGGTATCATTGGTGTGATCGTCGCGCTGGCGGCCTATCAGGCCGTCGGGCATCTGGGATTTTTGGGGATGATTTTGGTCGTTGTCGGCACTGCGGCCTTCGTCAGATTTTTGATTCAAAAACCCATCGCTCCTCGATTTTTGCCCCAAGATTTAAACCCTGCCCGACCGGGAGGCGGTGCACTCTTGGCCGCATGGTATATACGCCAGCGACGACTCAGAAAGCTCAAGGACCCACCCGCATGGGTTGATTTGTTGCGTCGCGGCGCCGCCGATCAAGGTGAATCCTGGAGGCCTCTTTTGATCGCGGTGAACGACCTCCTTCCGCCTCTTGTTTCGCATGTTCCAGCCAAGGAGGAGGTTTTGGTCGATCCGCTGCAGCTCTTCAACGAAGTCGAGTTCGGCCCTGCCAACACACGCGCGGCCGCCCATCAAAAGCTTATCAAATTTGCCAGAGCCCATGGCCTTGAACCCGCGGAAGCGCTCGATCGCTGGTTTGCAGAAACGCCCTTCACCACGAGTTCTGCGCCTGGTTTCATTCGTCATTTAGAAAGTTCGTGGCTGATCCAACGCCGGATGTCTCCCACCAGTTTTCGAGCCACCTGGGCGACCAAGTCTCTCTGGCCTGTGTCGACTCGTTGTATCTTTGGCCTCTACAACGGATATAACGAGCTCGTGACCGTGTTTCGCATCGACGAGACCGGTGAATTTGTCGATTCAGACGACCGAGGAATCGTGATCCCCGGGTACCACACGGTTGGACTGGTCGAAGCCGATGCTCTGTCCAAAGCCGATGCCGACCGCTGGGCCAGCGTTTTTGCCGACTACGAGCTGGTCTCCCCTTTCGAACAATTTCACGCAACCACGGCTCAGATCCCGATGATGCTTGGCGATCAAGCATTTGAGTCATTGACTCAAGCCGGCTGGATCGCGGACGAGGACGGGTTTTCATTGCGTCGACCGATCTGGATGCTCGGCATCACGGCTTACATCGAAGTCGACCCGCCCCTGCTCGACGTTGGCGCCTCCCAAATCGTCGCCTTCGATTTTGCGGATGGCCTGCATTTCGAGCCCGAACCCGTCATAAATCCGCTGCGCGGAGACGCCGATATCGACCGGCTCTCCGAATACTGGCTTTCGGAACTGCGACGGCTGGCGGCTCTCTAAGTTCTACTCGGTTTGTGTTGGGCGTTCTGGTACTTTGTGGGTCTTGACTTGCTCTCCCGGAAGACGCCCATGATTCGACGCTTTCTACCGTTCGCACCGGTTCTGCTCGCCGCCTCTGTTTTGGCCTCGGCCTTGGCAGGCACAGGTTGCCAAAAAGCCTATGAATTTGAGCGAAAAGACACGCCAACACTGACGCTCGGCCACGAGCTCTTTGTGATCTGGAAAAAAGACGCGGAACGCGCGGCAGAACTGGCTGAACCCAAAGCTCAGATGCTCGACCAGAATTACGGCGAGTTTGTAAACGCCGTGAACGTGATCGCGCCTGAGTCTGAACTGCGTGCGATCGACGAATTTCTGATCAATTTGCTGAAATTGGTGGATGAAGGCGTCCTGCCCGCGCTGACACGAAAAATCCGTATCGTTTTGCAGGAAGCTTCGCAGGATATGGCGTTACTGGCCGCGCTGGTGCAGCCCACGGGCCCTGAAGCCGATTCCTACGTCGACCCGGCCAATAAACCCAATCTTTTGGGTTATGTCACCGCCTATCCACGACTCCCAGAATTGCTGAAATTGGTCGCCGATATCGGCCTCAAGAACGACGGCTACACCGTCGGCGGCGTGCGAACCTTTGACGAATCGCCCGCAGTCACAGACCTGACTCGAGTTCTGGTCCGAGAACTTCGTAAAGCAACACCAACCACCGAAGAGCCGCTCGCCATCACCTTCCGCGACCTGGCGATGGTTCAAGATTCCAAGTACGTGGGCGACGAAGACATCGCCCCGCTTTGGGTCGTGCTCTACGACGAACGCGGTTACCCGCTGCCGGCCAAAAACGGCGACCAACTGGCCTATCCTTTTATGGACGCCAATCAGGACGGGCTGGCCGACATCAACGAGGCCGGCGAGTTTATCTTCTCGAATGGTGGAAGTGGCGAATTGCCGCCATTTTCGTACACACCGGATATCGACGAGCCCGTGGTCCGAGACTCCATCGGCCGAGCGACCCTGCCCAATAACCAATTTGCATTTGAGTACGTGGACCTTCATTCGACGGGACTTGGCTTCCTGGTGCGCGAGTTCCGCGGTCTTTCCAATAAGGACACGCTCTACGACATGCTCTCGGCGTTCAAAGCGATTCTGGGGCCCAAAGGCGTCCTGACCGACGAGAACGGGGCCTACGAAGGTTTTTCATCCGATCAGCCGCTCATGGAATTGTCCTACGCCTCGATCAGCATGATGGACACGCCAGCCATGCCAGATGTCATGGAAGACATGGCCGAGCTGATGGAACGCAAGCCTGACGCCATTGCAGGCCTTGTTTTTGCGCTGAACCAGACGATGGATATTCTGGGTGAATTTCCCGACGCGGAAATGAGCGACAAACAAACGGTGATGTACGACCTGCTGCCCTATTTGAAAGAAATCGCCGACGACCCCGCACTCTTTGCCGACGTCATGGATGCATTGCGAGCCCCCATCAACCGTCATACGGGCGAAGGCCTCGCCACCCTGTTGCGATACACCGACAACAACACAATTCCGGCCCCAGGCGGGCCCTACGACGCGTGTTTCCTTGGTTGCCGTGACCGATTCACCATCGGCACCGTGAACCGTTTTGAGTGCATCCGAGCGTGTCCAAACGGCGAGATTTTTTCGCAACCCATCGACTACAGCGCTCCAGAAACCGAAAAAGGACGCAGCCTTCTGCAGAAATTCCTGCACTTGATTCGTGATGCCAAAGGCATGCGATACAGCATGGATATTAAGGAAGCTTCGTTTAACGGAAGCCCCCTTCCGAACCTTCCACCGATGTTGGTCCTGCCCGGTGCTGGCGAAGCCTTCATGGCCTCCGTCGCCGGAAACTTGGACCTCGCCGAGTACGTGCCTGATGAGCTTTGGACCAGCGATATCGGCGAGCTTCTGGACTACCTGGGCGTAAGCAACGGCAATATCGCGGCGCTCTTGAGCACGTTGAGCCCGCTCTTTGGTGCGGAACTCAGCCAGAGGCCAACGCCCGACCAAATCACGCGGCTTTTTAATCAACAAGACATGCGCTGGCAGACCGACAAGATCATTTTGGACATCGCCGATCCCGTCTGTAAGGACGGCTTTGTCATGTCCCACCACCTTGCCTACGGCCTATTTGTTGGCGAAGCGTCAGGTGTGATCGACACCATCCATCCGCTTGCCAAGGCATTTTCGGACCATGGGCGCGAAGACCTGATGGGAGGCATTTTTGAAGTGCTTCACGACCACTACTCGTCGAATGCTGCGCTCTACAAAACCAAGTCCGGCTCACCGTCTGAGATGAAGGCCGCGAATATGCGCTCGTACGAAGAAGCCTTGGAAAAGGTGTTGGCCAACGGCGAGCTCTTCCGAGCACTCAACGATTTTGCGATCGCACTGCACGACACGGAACTCGCCACGGGCCGCCCGATTCGCGAGGATCTGAGGAAGCTGCTTCAGCACAGCCTGAAACAAGACGGGTTCAAGAATTTCAAGGGTGATGACTATATCGTCATCGAAGACACGCGAACGATCGCCAACCCCTCGCGTATGGCCTTCATGCTCGCTTCGTTGGGCGAAGGGCAGAAACGCCTTGATAACGTGCCAGACAGCCGCGAACGCCTGCGAGGAAGCATTGGGAATGTGCTCGACGTCGCGGTTGGAGCCGAAAAAACCACGGGCGGGCAAGCGACCTTCATTCGAACAGGATCACCGGCGTTGGCGGCCCACCTGACACGTTACGCTGCCGCACGCGCCCGCGAACGCATCGCACGCGGGGACCTCTCGACCTGGCTCAATAACGAGATCATCCCAGACCTCGCCGATATCTGGAGCTCAAGAGCGTTGGCGGCCTTTGTCGATCTTTCGGATAGCACGCTCGAAAACGACGCGGACAAGGCGCTGATCGACGATTTCATCAACTACCTTCTGGGCTCGGCCGAAGGGCGAGGTAACGCCCTGCTCGGTGTCCACCAACTGATGATCAACTCGGTCAACGACGAGGTCTGGCTGCCGGTCGGGAAATTCCTCGCCTCAGCCATCGACCCCGACCGGGTCTGGACAACGGCTCCCTTCCCCGACGCACCCGTTGTGACTCTGGGGGCCATGTTGTTGGCCGGAACCTTGGAGTACGACCCGACCAATACGGGCATTTTCTTGATTCATCGTGGGCTGAACCGCCAGGCAAACGGAGACTCACCGTTCTCTGTTTTGCTGGATATTATTGCGGCCTATTTCAGCCCAGATCCGCTTTTATCGACGCTCGAAACCCCTCAGGACTACGAGGCGTTTTTGAAGTCTTTTGACGAGTACATGGGCGATGAGCTTCATGGCATCGAACGCCTCTACGACCTTGTCAGCCAACGCCGAAATTAATTCATGCATCATCAATTAAAGAAGATTCCAGCGGCGCTCACGTGCGCTTTGGCACTCCTGCTTTCTGCGCAGGCACTCGCGTCCGGGTTCTATTTGCC
>JBFFMO010000279.1:0-5997 GCA_041554035.1 Allomicrovenator sp.
AGCCGTGATCGAGACCACCAAGGACGGCAAAACGACTTCGACTTCGGTTGAATGCAGCCATCTCCTTGTTGCAGTAGGCCGCAGTGCGGTCACCGAAGATGTGGGCCTCAAGAACACTAAATTGAAGCCAGACGGCCGCGGACAGATTGCGATCGACGAGTTCATGAAGACCGCCGAAGACTGGATCTACGCGATTGGCGACATCGTGAACACACCCTGGCTCGCGCATGTGGCTTCAAAGGAAGGCATCCTCGCCGTGGACCACATCAACAAGAAGAACCCACGCCCCATCAATTACGACCTCGTCCCGAATTGCACGTATTGCAGCCCGGAGGTCGCTTCCGTTGGCCTCACTGAGCGTGCAGCCAAAGAACGTGGATACGACGTCAAAACCGGCGTGTTTCCTTTTTCGGCCATCGCGAAAGCCTCGATCCTTGGGCAATCAGAAGGCTTCGTGAAAATCGTGTCTGAAAAGAAATACGATCAGGTGCTTGGAATGCATATCGTAGGTCCCAAGGCCACTGAGCTCATCACTGAGGGCACCGTCGCGATGGAGCTCGAGGCCACCATCGATGAGTTGATCCACACGATTCATCCCCATCCTACGCTCGCTGAAGCTGTCGGCGAGGCTGCCCACGCTGTGACAGGTCACGCGATTCATATCTGATCGATTGCAATGCAGGCACCTTGCCTGCATTGCTCTCCGTTATCTTGACCCCGCCACACATTGATACGTCACAGTTCGTCGCCCTAGCAGGAAGGTCGCGAGTGAACTCGCGGAGCTTGCGCACGCAGAAGCATTCTTATCCCAACCATCGGTGTCAGGATCGCTGCAGGCTACGCCGCCCGCGATTCCGCCAACAATGGCGAGCCCAATCCCAATCAGGATATCCGTGGCGGCCAGACGGCTTTCTGAATACGCCATTCCGTCAGGGCATTCGTTGCCGTGTGGGTCTGAAAGCTCGACGAACCCGCCCAGCGTGAACCATTGACCGTGGTCGTACTCTTGAGTGCCATTGGGTGTACCGACTCGGGTCGTGTAGCAACCTGTCGAACCCAACAAAGCCAATACGGTGAACATACGAAACGTCTTCATGGATCCCCCTCATAAGATGATGAGCCATTGACGCTAGTTGACCGATCGGGAACACGCAAGCTTACACACCGCCTCGGTATTCTGGACCCGGTGTATCGCTTGCTTCGAAAAACGAGCTGGTCATGACTTGGTGATGGATTGCGTAAGGTCGGCAGGAGCCGACCCATCGAACGCCGGTTATGAGCGGGTAGCCAGATGGCCGAAGTCTGCCCATCGCAAGCTATTGCGCGGTGAAGTTCCAGATTTGATTCGACTCCCCATTCAGGTTCGTCATCAACGGTTTTGCGCGGTCAGGCGAGGCTTTTGTGGCATCCAAGGCGCGATTGGCCCCCTGAAAGTCCGTCTGCATCAGGAATCCCCCGCCTGATTTGACGAATCGCCAGCTCTGCCCCGTTGCGCCCACCGTCTGAACAACGAGGCATGGGTTGGCGCCATCCGCGCCTTCCAAGGCAAAACCTGCTCCGGGACCGCTGGGGTGCAGGTAAGAACCACCTAAGGGGAATCGAGCCTGAATCCAAGACTCTTGGCGAGTCAGGTTCGAGGTGAGTCGACAATTGTTGTCGGTTCCAACCGCCAGATCGTAGGCCTGTCCGTGATATGCATTTCTGATCGCGTATTTACGCCCTTCAGCCAGAGTGACGGTCGTGAACGTGAGTTGGGCATCCGTTCCCAGAGCCGTTCCATCTGTGGACCTCAGGTCGGCTTTGACGACCAAAGTATACTCAGTCTGGAACTCGTCGAGATCACTATCAGGACTCAACGTGATGACGGGGCCATTCACCGACAACGTGGTGGGAACAGGATTGCCGCTCTTGAAAAGCAGCACATTGCCTTGCGCCGAATCAGCCGCCACGGCCTTTGATGCCGTGATCTGAATGGGTTTGTCGACGGGCACGTCTTTAGCGTTGGGTGGCGGCAAAACCTCTGTGAGGGTCAAGCCGTCGACGACCTCAACTGTTCCAAAAAGCGATGTAGACGGCTGCGTGATCTTTGCCATCGCAGCGTCACAGGTGGCCTCTTCCAACACGTGGTAAAAGATCGAGAATCCACCGATCACGTCCGGTGCCAGCAAAACGATCGTCCCGGAGTTCGTTCCGGCACTTTCGTCCGATAGACAATTTAGGTTGCCGTTATCTTCTAGAATCACCTGAATCGGGCAGTTCGGACAGGCTGACGAGTTTGTGGTGGTGAACTTGGCGGCAACTTCAAATGACGACGATGCCACGACTTGTCCTGCGTCGGTGACCGCGTCGTTGATTCGCTTTTCGGTAAAGACCACGGACACCGCGGCGGCGTTGTTGGTCGCATTATTCGTGTTGTTGGTGCTGTTGTTCGTCGCGTTATTCGTCGCGTTATTGGTGGTGTTATTTGTCGTGTTGTTGGTCGCATTATTCGTTTGCTCGACCTGATTATTCGACACCACGGCGGGTTCATCATCAGACAAGTTACAGCCGGTGCCGATCAAAGAAAGCAGGGCGCCAAAAAATAAAAGTCGTTGACCATTCATGTGATTCTATCCTCAAAGATAACGTTCTTGGCGAATCTAGCAGAAACATCCAAAAAAAATGGAAACCTGCAGACTTCGCGCTCATTGGTTTTGCGCGTTCAATAATTTCAGGCGTTCGGACAGACCCGAATACCGGGACCCAGCCGTTGCGTTTCGAACCGCGATTTGAACCGCGCGGGCCGACCCCACCAGCACCACGAGTTTCCGAGCGCGTGTGACGGCCGTATACAGCAGATTGCGCTGAAGCATGACAAAATGTTGCGTCATCACGGGCATGACCACGACCGGATATTCGCTGCCCTGACTCTTATGCACGGTCACAGCATAGGCGTGCTGCAACTCGTCGAGCTCAGAGAACTCATACGTGACGATCTTGTCGTCGAATTGCACAAAGAGAGACTTCTTCGCCGTGTCGATGCTCGCGATTCGCCCGATGTCCCCATTAAAGACGCCGCGTTCGTAGGAGTTGCGCGTTTGCATGACTTTGTCGCCTTCACGCCACCACGTCTGCCCACGCTCCACGCCAAAATTATCGCCCACGAGCGCTGCCTGAAGTGCCTTATTCAACGCCGTGCAGCCGACTTCACCACGATGCATGGGAGCCAACACTTGGATGTCCTGCATCGGGTCAACGCCAAAGGCGCGCGGAATTCTGGTGGTCACCAGCTCAACGATTCGGTCCTGTGCAACTCGTGGGTCGTCGGTGGAGATCGTGTAAAAATCGGTAAGTACGCCTTCTTTTCGGGGCGCATCGATCGGCATTTCGCCCGCATTGATGCGGTGGGCATTGGTGACGATCGTGGAATCGAGCGCCTGACGAAAAACTTCGGTCAGCTCGACGACATGCGCGATTCCGCTGTCCATGATGTCGCGCAAAACCTGGCCCGGCCCCACGCTTGGCAGCTGATCGATATCACCCACAAAAACGATGGCAGCATCGGCCGGCAACGCATCAACCAGAGCATAAAGAAGATAGATATCGATCATTGAAGCTTCATCAACGATCAACAAATCCAGGTCCAGCGGCCGTTCGGAATTGTATTGAAAACCGCCTTCGCGAGGATTGAATTCAAGCAGGCGATGAATCGTTTGCGCGGGCCTTCCGGTCGCATCAGACATACGCCTGGAAGCCCGTCCGGTAGGCGCCGCCAACGCGAACCGCTGTTTCAGGTGGTCCGCCAATTCACAAAGCACACGCACGATTGTGGTTTTCCCTGTGCCCGGCCCGCCTGTGATGACCGCGATTTTATGCTCCCAAACACTGCGCACCGCTTCGCGTTGCTGACTCGCCAGTTCGACCTTCATTTCGGCTTCGACTTCGTCGATTTGATAGTCCACCGATTGGGGTTTGAATCGTCGCTCCACCGCAGCCAAGGCGTGAATCTTCGAAGCGGCGTCGGTTTCGGTTCGCCACAAGTTGGCGCGATATACTGCGGGCTGGTCCAGCAAGGTTTCAATGCGAATTCGGTGGTCTTGGCGCAACGAATCGACACCGTCGGAGACGACGTCGGAGCTCACGCCCAGGAGTTCCGAGGCCCGATCAAAGAGGACTTCCATGGGCAAGTAGACATGCCCATCGTTTGTGGCCTCTTGCAGCGTGTAGAGAACGCCTGCGCGCAAACGAGCGATGGAGTCGACGGGAATTCCAGCCTTTTGAGCAATCGCGTCTGCGGTCCGAAAACCAATCCCAAAGATGTCTTCGGCCAATTGGTAGGGATTGCTCTGAATGATTCGGATCGCATCGGCGCCGTAGGCCTTCCAGATGCGCAACGCGTAACTTGGTGTGATGCCGTGTGAGGCCAGAAAAACCATCACATTACGCACGCTGCGCTGGTGTTCCCACGCCTCGGCAATTTTTTCACCGCGCTTTTTCCCGATTCCCGCGACTTCACGAATTCGGCTCGGGTCGGCATCGATGATTTCAAGCGTATCGGTGCCGAATTTCTCGATGATGCGTTCGGCCAAAACCGGCCCGATGCCTTCCACCAGGCCGCTGGCCAGGTAGCGCTCAATTCCTGCCAATGTTGTGGGGGGGACGGTTTTGATCGACTCAATTTGGAATTGTTTTCCAAATTTTTGGTTCTTTTGCCAGCGACCGCTGACCACCACGTGTTCACCTGGCTGGGTTTCTAAAAGATTCCCAACCAGGGTTACGTTTGGGCCTGCTGGCACCTCAAGATCACTCACGCTAAACTCGCCGTCGTCGCTTGCGAAACGCACGCGTCCGAGGACGCCTTTGAGGGTGGTGAGTTCTTCAGGCATTAGACGTCTGCGGCAACCCTGACGGTGATCATGCGATCTGGGTTTGTCGGTGGCTCGCCGCGTGTGATCGCATCAACGTGCTCCATGCCCGAAATCACGCGTCCGTAGACGGTGTATTGGTAGTTCAACGAGGCGTTGAGCTTGAAGTTGATGAAAAACTGGCTGTTGGCCGAATCTGGGTTCGACGAGCGTGCTGCTGCGAGTGTGCCGCGTTCGTGAGGAACTTCTGAAAATTCCGCCGGCAGGTTCGGAAGGTCCGATTTGCCTGTTCCAGCAAGACGAATATTGAAGTCTTTTTCGGCGTTGCCGTTCGAGACGTCGCCTGTTTGAGCCATGAAGCCGTTGATTACGCGATGAAAAACCACGTTGTCGTAGGCTTTGGCGCGAGCAAGCTCTTTCATCCGCGCAACATGCAGTGGTGCGATGTCGGGCAAGAGCTCGATCGTGACCATGCCGTCTTTCAGTTCCATCAATATGGTGTTTTCTGGGTCTTTGATTTCGGTCATCATTTTCTCCTGGGTGGAATTTGCGATCAGATTAGAGCGCGTTGTCCCGAAGGGGAAGGCCGTTATTGATGAAGAAGCGCTTGGAGCCATAATCACCACCGCACATCCCGCTAATTGAGCCGCCATGAGCATTAGCCAAACCACTTCGTTGCTTGGCTCTTCGCGTACGCGGTCGGGAATGCGGCCGTTTGACCCAGCTTTGCCGGGGAAAACGCGAAAACTTTTGACACAGGGCCGCGGTCTTGGTTTTCTGCCTCGCTTGTTAACCAGCCGGAATCGCCCATGCAGTATCGTTTTGACGTTTTCCTTGTTGTTCTTTTGATGGCTCTTGTCGGCGCGTGCGCCGAGGGGGACGTCTCGGAACATGCCAATAATGTGACCAATAATAATGTCACCAATAATGAAGTGGACGCGGGCACTGATGTGGCACCGGCCCGTTGCGGCGACGGTATCGTTGACGACGGCGAGGCTTGCGACGATGGCAATACGATTGGAACAGACGCATGTTTGAACAATTGCGTCGCCGCACGTTGTGGCGACATGATCGTGCAAGAAGGTGTGGAATCCTGCGATGACGGAAACGACATCGAAACCGACGATTGCACCGCCTCATGCGCACTTGCGTC
>JBFFMO010000280.1:0-5990 GCA_041554035.1 Allomicrovenator sp.
AGTTTGTTGAAGTCCCGTTTTGATGACTTCAGTTCCTTCAAAATCGAGTGTAATGGTCAGGCTGTTCGCGTGCAGTGCTCTTGTGGAATCATTGTTGGAAAAGGTCGTGCCGCAAAGGCTTCTGGCCGAAAAGATGATGGGACGGTACCGATGCAAAGCCGAGCGTACCGTAGGGCCTTGGAGTACGAGGCTATATTGCGTCTTGCCACGAATGTCGCGGCTCGGGCAGGCATCGACGACACTCGTTGCATTTACCGAACGGAAGATCCCACCGAAATGTCCATAAGAATTCCACTTCAACTTGAAGACCTTACGGGGCTCATCGAGCCCAAATCCACTGTCATAGCTCTCTGTGGTGGTATACAATCAGAAATGCATCGTCAATACGGTCTAAAAACCACTGCGGCCTGGAACTTGGATCTACTGGAAGCCATCACGAATGTCTTGCCTCGGACCTGGAAGTTTGCATCCTACGAAAATTGGGTCCTCCTGTTGTCGAATGAAGCTAAGGAGGTCGATGAAATCGTTGGTGGTATCCAAGAGAATTGGCGGATGAATACCACCAATTTTGATCTTGAATTAGTTTACGCCAGTGCACGCGGATCCGAGCTGTCGAAACATCTTCACCCATTGGATTTCCTGGCAAATAAGGCCCTCACACGATCCACCAATACTGTGAGTGTGGATAATCTGCCTTACGCATACGCCGCGGCGCGCAATCTTTACCGAACACGGGCCACCACAGACTCCCGCGTTAGAGCCAGAATTTTCGCTATCGAAATCGCTTTTCGGTTTCTCGCCGCCTCGTTCCACGCCGTACTTCAAATTCAAGATGAAGCCCTTGCCAAGCGGATTTTCGAACTCTATTCAGGAAAGCCCGTCGGAATGGGAACATGGCTTCAGTTGGTTTTAAAGCTAGGGTCTCATCTGGATCCAACCTCGCATTTGCAGTTTGCGGCCGAACGCATAAGTGAACCCCGAATCTCAGAACTGCTTAATCGCGCAGTAAATATCCGAAATAGGCTTGTTCATCCGCCAAGTGATGGGATCGAATTTGAGGCTGAGCTTGACACCGCTTTAGCAGCATTGGACGAAATCATCGGAACACACTTTTCCGACTACGAATTGATTGCACCCGTCACGGATCGCAACGTTCAGAATAAAATCATCACTACGGTTAGACACCTCAAGGGCGAGAGTGAAAACTTCGTCGTCGGGGAAATTGAACGCTCGTCGGGGCCGCGGCTGATGAGCGATTGGTGTTATTTACGTGCGCCCGATGCGACGTTTTTCTGTTTAGCGCCGTTCTTCTTCGTGAAGGTTTGCGACCGATGCCAGCGTTCAGAATTGTTTTCTGTGTCGGATTTCTCGACCGCTAAAAACCTCAATGGGGTTAGCATTCCACTTAGCCACGAGTATTCGTGTGAGTGGGATGCGACGACTTGAATTGCGGCGGAGAAAAGTCTCGCCGATATGTCAGTAGAGTGAATCCAGCCGTCTTCTATGTGAAAGCAAGAGGAGACGAGCATGACAGACTTCAAATTTCTACATACTGCCGATTTACATCTCGACACCCCGTTTTCGGGGATTTCCGCGACAAATGATGAAATCGGAAAAGCCCTACGCAATGCCACACTGGATGCTTTTGACCAGGTGATTGAAATTACGATCAAGGAGCTGGTCGTATTCGTTGTCATCGCTGGCGACATCTATGATGGCCTCAAACGAGGCATTCGGGCGCAGGTTCACTTTAAGCGCGGGCTCGAACGTCTGGCGGCAGCTGATATCCAGACGTTCTTTATCCATGGAAATCACGATCCCCATGGGGGTTGGCAGGCGATTCGTCAGTGGCCCACTGGCGCGCACCTTTTTGGCACAGAAGTCCCAGAGAGCGTCGAGGTCATCAAAAACGGCGAGCGCATTGCGGTTGTTCACGGCATCAGTTTTGGACAAAAACACATTCGTGAAAATCTCGCTACCAAATTTGAACGTCGCCATCCCGACGGCTTTGAGATTGCGATTCTGCACACAGAATTGGGTGTTGCAGACTCCCCCTACGCTCCGTGTTCACTCGAAGATATGGCCGCTACTGGCATCGATTATTGGGCTCTCGGACACATCCACGATCGTTCGATTCGCTCGCGCCAACCCTTTGTTGTTTATCCGGGAAATCCCCAGGGGCGCAGTTTCAACGAGATGAACGAACGGTCTTGTTGTGTCGTGAGTGTGAACAACGGTCGCGTCCAAGACGTTAGACACGTGGCTACAGGCACGGTCAGGTTTGAAGACCTCCATGTGGACGTGAGCGACTGTGTTGATGTTGGCGAAGTCACTGACCTTATCGAAGCCACGATCAGAGACGGCCAAGATTCTGGTATCGCTCGCATCTGTCGTATCCGTCTGCAGGGCAGAAGCGAAGCTTACGGTGGACTGAGGGACTTGGACCCGATTCTCGCGCTTTTGCGTGAGCAGTTCGGATCCGGGCGTTCGTTCACCTGGGTGAATGAAATCCGGAACGAATCCGAACCCCTGCTTGATCTCGACCTCATCCACGACAGAGGCGACCTCTCGGCGACACTGCTGGACGTCAGTGAAAAAGCAGGGCCGGCAGCCTGGCCGCCGACGTCGTCCAACTGGTCCGACGCCAACCTGAAACGACTTAACCGGATCCTTGGGGCCGACTGGCGCCCTGACGAGACGGTTGCGCATGATTCCCTAATTCTTGCCCTCGACAGCCTCGAGCGCCACGGAGATGTGAAATGACTGAAATGAAAACTTGGTACATCGACGGTTTCGGCCATTTTCATAATCGCCAGCTCGAGTTTCATCCGGGCATGAACGTTATCTTCGGGCATAACGAGAGTGGCAAAAGCACCCTGCATGCGTACATGCGATATGTCCTTTTTGGACCGGATCCTGTCCGTTCTGCCAACAAGTACGAACCGCTTGATGGCGGCAAACACGGCGGCAGACTCGTCCTGAGCGTCGACGGAGAAGACCTGGTCGTCGAGCGTTACGGAAAGGCGCTGAAGATCAACGCAAGTGACGTCGACGCGGATTCGCGGCTGCTTCGGGCTCTTGGACGCTCAGACCGCTCGCTCTTTGAGTCGGTTTATGGGTTCGACTATGAGCAAATGGTCGAAGGCTCAACGCTCCAGGGCGAACAGATTAACGCGCGTATTTTTTCGGCGTCCGTGCGAGGTGGTGGCGCCGCGGCCAGCGCTGTTCGCGCCGAATTAAGTGCGGCTGCAGACCGATTGCTGGCGAACCGGAAGGCAACAGCTCGAATCAATGCGCTCATTATCGAGCACGAGCATGTCGCGAAGTCGCTAGATACCAAGCGGCGAGAGATCGAAGGCAATGCCCGCCTCTATGACGAACGAGAACAATTGGTCGAAGCTCGGACGACGATTCTTGCCGAATTGGACGAAACACGCAAAAGCCTTGCGAGCTTGGAAACACGATCAAATGCCCAAGAAATGAGAGCCGAACTGCTTTCGTTGCGGGGAAATCTCGCCGAAATGGCCCCACCTATTCGCACTTTGGTCGGATTCGACGTTGAGAATCGGCTCGAGCTACCGCTCGCCCATGCGTCGAAACAGCACCACCGCGCACTGCTGACGCACAAGGCTGCTCAAGCCAAGGTGGAAGCCATCGCCTTAGACAACCCACTCTGGGATTGCCGAGACGACATCGGCCGTTTGCACCTGCATGTCGATCAAGTCCGGGAAAACGAAGTCGCCCTCCAGGACGCGGCACGACAACTCGAAAACCTGTGTGAGGAACAACGGGCCGAACTTGGCAGTCTACCCACTGCGGTCGCGTTTCAATCAGTCCGAGTCGATCCCACTCTTATCGAACGGGTCCGTCATGCGCATCAACAATGGATGTCGCATATTCAAACCTCACGGACATCCAAAACCGGGCTGGATTCGTTGAGCCAGAAGTTGTCCAGGACGCCTGTGGTCGAACGGCCGGCACAAACCAACTCTGCCGTCCTAAAAGAAATGGAGGAGTTGTTGGTGGCAAGGGAGGACCTAAATACTCTCGACTCGAATGCGCGTATTGCACAGGCAAAACAAGCCACCCAACAAACGCCGAATATTTCGACCGCGGGCGTCTATCGAAGCGTCGTCCTCTTCGCGATTGGAGCAGTCATAGTGGCGCTTGGCGTTGGCGCCTTGATATCTGGCTGGATACTGCTTGCCGGAATTTCGGCTCTTTTGGGATTTTTAGCGATTATTTTCGCAATCGTGAACTTGCGCAAATCACTCTCAAACCCATCTGAAGGATTGAAGAACGAGGATGGGGATTATGAACGGACGCAGGCCGCCTATCGTGCGGCGATGGAATCGTTCAACGCCGCCGCCACAAACCTTGGGTTATCGGCTCCCAATATGGCCGAGATTCGCGCCCGTTTAAATGCACTGCAATCTGAGCAAACCGAGCTTCAGCGCAAGGCAACAGAATACAGCCATGGCATGAAAGCGCGTGGCGATCTGGAACGAGAGATTGATGACGCCAAGCGTCAGTATCAGCACGCCAATGATGAAGTCGCCGCGGCACAAAACACCTGGCAGCAGCTGGTGAAAGCAGCGGGAATCAACATCGAATTGACGCCTGAAGTCGTTCCATCGATCTTGGAGACTTGCCTAAGGGCACAGGTTCTCGAACGAAAAATTGCTCAGACTCAAAGAGACATGGACGCACGGCGAGCCGAGGTCGTTGTTTTTGAAAACGAAGCAAAGGGTGCGTTGGGGTCGCTAGTGAACCCAATGCAAAGTGTGACGATTCAAGTCAATACGCTCAAAACACGTCTGGTGAATGAAACCGCATCGCGTGAACAATACCAGAATGCATTGCAAGACCTCGAAAATGCGGCCCTGGAAGTCAGTACTGAACAGCACGCACTCAGCGCTTTGGAATCAGAGCGAAACAAAGTGTTAGAGATGGCCAATGCGTCCGATTTGCTTGACCTTCAACAGAAGGTCATGGGCACGAACACCTATGTCGCGAACGAAGAACAAGCGGCCGAGCTTCAACGACGTCTGACGTCAGTGCTTGGTTATGACCTCGACGAAGAAGCCCCTTCCGACTGGTCAAATCTGGCCAGTGACAAGGCCTCATGCGAATCGAACGTCCTTCATTTGGAAGGCAAACTCGATATGACCCGCAATCGTCTTGCTGCCGTCGAAGCGACGCTTGGAAGCGTGGCGACGAATACAGACATCCAAGAGCTTGAGCAACGGGTTGAAGGGATTCGACGTGACCTGGAGGTTGCAGTGAATCGTTGGTGCGTTCTGGACGGCGCTGAGACGCTCGTAGGTGAATCGCTGCGGGTATTTACGGACACGCATCAACCCACGGTGCTCAAGACCGCTTCGGCGCTCATCTCGAAAGCCACCGAAGGCAAGTACGCCGAAATCCGTCTTGCCGATGATGGGGAAACGATTCTTCTGGTTGCGACGCGCGACAAATCGATGAAGGAGCCGAAGCAGCTGAGCAAAGGTACTCGGGAAGCCCTCTACTTTTGCATTCGCCTCGCTTTCGCGATGGAGTTGGCCGAACGAACATGTCCCCTGCCATTCGCCATGGACGATGTTCTTTTGACAACCGACGACCGACGACGCCGAAATCTGATTCAGGTGTTGATCGAAGTCGCCAAGAAACACCAGGTCATCTACTTCACGTGCCACGAAGAAATCCGCGCCCTATTCGCTGCACATGACGAAACGACTCTGATCGACCTTGAGCCAACGGCTTTGGCCGCGGCCGAGTGACCTAGCCTTCAAAATAGCCTTATTAAATTGAAGACCGACTCGCCTTTCTGTCAGTAACGCATTCTTCGCGTGTCTCCTATGCGAACCCCAGGAGGACGAATGCAGGACATCATCTTGAAAGCTATCTCCCCGAACGTCGACCGCGCCTTTGAATCTGTGAAGGCAGCGCGAACGGAACGGCCGAACATGACGAACCACGAACTCGCTGAG
>JBFFMO010000281.1:0-5977 GCA_041554035.1 Allomicrovenator sp.
CTGATTTCTGATTTTCGATTTAGGCGTCGGAAATGCAGCGAATTCATCGACTGTTCGCAACGCGAACAAGATGCCTTCGCACGCGAAATGCCTATCGCTTGAACATCCATTGTACATCGGCGTTTTGCACGACTCTGAGCACACGTGAGGCTCAAGCACCAACTTGGCCCGTATTTGCTGTTTTGGCGTCTACACGAAGAGCTGGCATCAGCCTTGCTGAATGATCAGGGTCTTGGTGTGTCTGGAGGTCGCAGGTGTCCAAATTACTGATGATTCTAAGCCTACTGTGTTGGCTGGCGCCGACGCCTGCATTTGCTCTTAAGCCAACCGTCGACCTTACAAAAGGCGTTGCTGCTGGTGAGAAGCCCAATGATTGGCTGGAACTGGACTTGACCCTTGGTTTGACCGCGACAGGTGAGACGTTTCCGTCGGCCAATACCGTTTCGGTTCCAAGCGTTGGAGCCGGTGAGGTGGCGGGTGTTCTGAGTCTTAGACTCACAGATTGGGGCGGCGAGCCGTGCACATTTTATTGTGGGCCGCTTTGGGCGAACCGTTGGGGCGCTCGGCTCGACTTAAGTGCTCGTGGGGCGGCCTTTACCGATTCGGTGTCCATTGCGGACTCCCGTGGGACGGCCGATCTGCACATCGAAGAGTCGGCCGAGGTCGCGCTCTGGTTTGTGAGTGTCGGCCAGTCGTTTTCCTACCAACAAGACGCGACGTTTTTTCAGACGTTTTGGAGGCCATACGCCGACACCATGAGTGTGGGGGTGATGGGTGGTGGATCGATGCTTTCTGGCGCGGACGAAACCGGACGGGCCGAAGTCGGGTCGCTGCACATGCATTGGCGCCGTGTGATCGGCACCACCGACGAAAGGGTGGCTGACGAGTTGCGGTTCGATATCGCGCTGGTCGACGGAACGGCTCCGCCAGGAACCACCTGGTACGAACGCATTGGACTGGGTTTGGTCACGGTTGACCTTTATGGGGTACCGCTCACCCAGCAGGGGCGGACTGAGGTGACCGAAGAGGCGATGAACCTTGTGTTCGACTTTGGCCATGTGGAAGGCCTCCGATTTTGGGCGGCTCCGTGGAAGTTGGATGCGACTCTAGGCATTGCAGGCATATCTCCGATTGCTGAGGTTCGACGCACCACGACAACCGACCCTTCCGGCAATGTGGATGTGGACTACCAGGGCGGCCCATTTGTGATCGCTCCGCATCTTTGGTTTGCGGCCCATCATGTGGGTGAAAACGACTATCGGTCGATGCCGTCAGTGATTTTTGAGTCCATTCCAGACGACGCGGATTATGGGATCGGGATTGGTTCATTCCAACGGCTGGATGGGTCGGCATTTGCGGTCGACGTTGGTGCGCAGTTGGCGGCCTACGCTCGGGTTCCGTTGACGCCAGATTGGCGCCTACGTACCGAGGTTCTAGCGATTACGGCAACACGCAGTCTGGTCAGCGAGCTCGCCGTTCCCCTACCAGTTCAAGCGAATCAAACGTTCTTCATGGGGCGAGCGGAGGTCGGCCTTGATTGGGCGATCGCGGAGTCGTGGTCGCTCTCGGCGAATACGTGGGTGGAACGCTCGGATCGAGAAACGAGCGCTCTTTCAGACCCGGGGCCGACCTCACGGGTCGGAGTACGAGCCGGCCTCTACTTCACGTACTGACGATAGGCTCGCAAACAAAACACACCCATTTATGACGCTTCGCATCCTACGATGAGAGGTGTTGTATGATTCCAAATCGCATGGCGAATATCGATGAAGCTCGACTTGAGTTCGGCGAGACCGTGGACCGCATGGCGTTCTGGCTGAATGAGCCGGACGGGTTGGCGGATGAAGCGATCGCGGCAACGCGTGGGTGGTCACGCCGTCAGCTTTTTCAGACCCTGGATGAGTGCCTGCTGTCGGACCGCGTGGTCCCAGATGAATTGGCGCCCTTCGTGAGCCAACTGAAGGAAGTCCCGGAATGGCTTGATCGGCCTGCCATTGAGCGGGGCGGAGAGTTTTTCATGAGCACACATGCCTTCGGCGGTTTTGTGCTCGGGGCGCGTTCGCTGGTCTTGGGATTTGCGGCACCTGCCGGAAACAAACCCCTGATGTTGAGCGGCCGACTCGAAGCGAACATGAACCGTCGCCTGGCGGAGACCTCTCAATTTGTTTTTGATGTGTGTCGCTCGGGTGGTTTAGCGCCCGAAGGCCCGGGAATCGCGGCTGCGGCTAAGGTGCGGCTGATCCACGCCTACGTGCGTCGCATGATCGAGGAACATTCGGAGTGGAACGACGATTGGGGTCTGCCCATCAACCAGCACGACATGATGGCTACGGTTTTATTGTTCAGCGTGGTGATGCTCGAAGGCCTGTCGATGCTGGGGCTGGAGCCCACCGAGCAGGAGTCTGAAGACTATATCGCCCTTTGGCGCTACGTCGGTTACTTGCTTGGGGTCGCGGATGAGCTTTTGCCAACGAGCTTGAGCCACGCCAAATATATGATGGCGTTTGTGAACATGACTCAGGGGGCGCCAGACGCCGATGCAGCGCGTTTAACTGCCGCCTTCTTAGGAGCTTCCTTGGAACTCGCCAAGACGCCTAAGGAGCAGAAACAAGCGCGGAAACAAATTGAATTCGCGCAATCCCTGACGCGTCATTTGCTGGACGATGAGGTGGCGGATGGGCTTGGAATTCCTGACCACGGTCCGTCTTCGCTCTTGAAAATTCTTCGTGTGCCACTCGCCGCTGCGAATGCAGCGCGTCGCGGCCAACGGGGCCGCGCCTGGGCTGCCACATACGGGGAGCGCTACTGGGAATGGGTGCTTAAAAATACGGGAGAAAGTGTCGAGATTCTGATGCCAGAAAGATTGCTTCGACGCTCCGTCACCTGACGTTTCTGCTTGCACGGGTCGCCGTCCTTCGATGAAGTCACATGATGTCCATCGAAGCTCTAATTTTTGTCGTCGTTGTCCTCGGCTTGTGTCTGTTGGCGTGGCGCAAGTTTTCCGGGCGTTCCGGTCTGCCGGCGATCGAAACGTCCCCCGATGCACCGATCGCGTTTGGCTACAAGATTTCGTGGTTGGTTGTGCAGGGATTGACCACCGAAGAAGTGGCTAAAATCCTCGCGGAGTCTGACGCGCGTTATGCCAAAACGAATTTTGTTCCCTGCAATTGGGCCTCGGGCATGGGGCGGATTCATGCGACTTTTTTAAATCGTGAAGTGTTTATTTCGCCGCCACTTCAGGGTTGGGTTTTTGTTGTGAATTGGCAGCCAAGAGACGACAGCGAGCCCGATGTGAAAGAAGTTTTGGAGGCGCTCAGCACAAGGGGAAGGGCGGGCTTTTTTGCCAGTCATCGAGTGGCTTCTTATGCCTCTTGGGCGCTGGCCGAAAACGGCAATTTATTTCGCCATGTAAGCGAAGCTGATGGTGAGACTTTCCGCGATCTGGGGCCTATTTCAGAGTTTGAACGCCCTGATATAATCACGTCCATCGAGCTTGCCGATGCCGAAATCCCGGAAGGGGATGAGGACGATTATTACGACCGTTTGCCTGACGAATCCGATGTGATTGAGGTCGCAGGGAAGTTCTCGTTAGACCCAACCCAATTGGAGGGGGAGGCGATCCTCGGGCTGGGCCTGATTGGGCGTCCACGATGACGATCTAGGCTCGGGTAAGACGTAAATGGTTTGAAGGTCAGTCTCTTGCATGGTTCGCATTGCACGAATGTTCTGATTGGCCGGTTTTCTGGCACTTAGGATGACGATTCGAGCACTTGAGTCCAGCCTGTATCGTTGTGTCGATGCCGGTGTGAAAGGCCTGTTAAGCGTCTATGAATTTGCAGATCCGAACCATTAGGTTAGGCACTCGGGCAGCTCTGCCACGTCTCCGTTCTCAAGCTTCTCCAGCCAGACGTCCGCTTCTTGCGCGGTCACGTGTTGGCCGGTTTGTTGATAGTCTTGCCAAACCTCTACTGCATCCCTTTTTAGAGATTTCCGCTTCTCCTTCTGCTCAACGGATTCCGTCGACGTTGCGGTCATTTGGACCTCCCTTCTAAGCGCACCATTTTGAAAATCTTAGCGATTCCGAAATCCATCGTCCATCGGGGCGGTCATGCGGATTGCCGTGGCAGTTTAATGCACTTAGTCCTGAAGCTGAATCTCGTTGGAATTCGTGGCATCTTAGGACCATGAATGCACTAAAACTCCAGTTTCTAGAAACCTATCGTGACCTTGGTCTCCTACTCATGCGAGCAGGCCTTGGCATTTCCTTCATGTTCCACGGCTGGCCCAAACTCGCCGGTGGTGCTGAAAAATGGGAGAAAGTCGGCTCGGCGATGGCCGTGTTCGGCATCGAATTTGGCCATACAGCCTTTGGGTTGGCCGCATCGGTCTCAGAGCTTCTGGGCGGGTTGCTGCTGGTCCTCGGCTTGATGACCCGGCCGGCACTCGTGACGCTGATTTTCACGATGTTCGTCGCCACCATCATGCATATCGCCAACGACCATGATTTTGTGAAAATCTCGCATCCGCTGGAAGTCGGTTTCGCCTTTTTAGGCCTGCTTTTTGTGGGGCCAGGCAAATTTAGTCTCGATAAAAAATAGGCTGGCTGTCGGTTGTCGGTTGTCGGGTCTCGGGTCTCGGGTCTCGGGTTGTCAGGTCTCGGGTTGTCAGGTCTCGGGCACGCAGGCGCCGCGACTGGTATGGCCTGCTTGCGATTTGCGACCGGTACGCGTGGCTCCAGTCCCGCACCGTGATTGGTGCGCGGGGCTCCAGCCACGCATTGCGATTGGTGCGCGGCTCCAGCTACGCACCGTGATTCTGCGATTAGTACTTGGGCCCAGTTGACGCACGTGCCCGCACTGCGACTAGTCCGCGAGCCTAGCCTGTCGATGGACATCGCATAGCATTGGCTCTTCTCTTGCCCTTCCCGACCTTGATGGTTAGTTTAGTGCTGTAAAAGGCCGAAACACCTAAAAACCTGGAGTGGGACTTCGAGTTCGAAACATCCATTTATCGTGTTGTTCGCAAACTGCGAAACCATGTTGGAACAGCAAGTAAAATGGACCCGAACGAGAGCGAACCGCAGCCGGTGGCTGAGCCTGACATATGGGGCCCCAAGATGATGAAAAAACTAACCCTGATGCTTCTTTGCCTCATTTTCCCTATGAGCTGTATAGGGCAAATAGATGAGGAAGGAGACAACTTCGCTCTATTTTATGTATATTTGGAGCAGGGCACTGTTTCTGTCATGTCGAGGCGAGATCTTTTTGAGTGCCAATACACGCCAACGATGTGTGGGGGGCCTCGTGTGGGACTGTTTACGGTCAAGACCACGTCACACGTGGACCGGGTCGATGGCATCGGGAGCTTTGAAGCCCGAAAGGAATACAACGAATTCGATACCCCCCGTGCTGATACTTGCGACCTTCCACCAGGTTCGATTTACCTCGCAATCTTTCTCCCTCCCCCAGCTAGCTTGAGCTCTTCTTCCTCTAGCAGTTCAGAACCCACAATAATTATAGAGGACGACACTCGCCCTGTACTCGAGAATTATGACTTCATTCGGCTACCAGCTGACGCGGTGGAACAATCGCCCTACGCCCAAGAGGCTAGGGAGTTCATGTACTGGGCCATGGAAGAATGCGAAAAGAAAGGCGCACCCAACTGGCGTAATTAGTTGTTTCGAGTGCATATCCGGCAATAGAGTTTGATATTGTGATTTCCTCTAAAAACATCAGGCTTCTTGCTGTTTTAGTCGCGGGGGCGACGCTGATGGCATGCAGTGGCTCACCGGCAACACCACCAGCCACTGTACCTGAGCCGAAGGCGACGTACCGCACGTTGTGGAGCCTAACAAAGGTTTTGCACGTGGGTTCTGACCATGTCGTGGTTCGCGATTATGATGAGGGAATGGCCGGATACGATATTCACGATCTTGATGCACAAATTTGGTATCTGAAGCGTATTGGCGTGCGCGGCC
>JBFFMO010000282.1:0-5977 GCA_041554035.1 Allomicrovenator sp.
CGAAATAGGCCGCGCCATCGACAAAAACCGCGAAGTCGGTGGACTGGTCAACATGTCCGCAGTTTTTACCCTCAACGAATTCCATACGATATCTCTAGCGCGAATCGACAAAACACCTCAAGTTGCCCCTACGTGCGACCAGATGGGATTCGCTGCATCTGACGTGCTCTGGAGGCGACTATTTATGGAAAAGAAGAAAATCAACGCGGTAAGCATCCGTCGATTGCTGACCTTAGCACGTCCACACATCAAGCCGCTTGCGTTTGCGACGGTTGCGCTTTTTATCGGCTCCGGGTTGTCCCTTGTGTATCCGCAGGCGGCGCGTCTGGGCGTCGATGATGTGCTGATGGGCGCCTCCAAATACGATTGGCGCCTGCTTGGCGGCGGGTTGATGGTCTTGTTTTTGATTCAGGCCGTATTTGTCAGCCTTCGGTACTACCTGTTTACGGTGGTGGGTGAACGAGTCGTTGCCGACCTGCGCATCCGTTTATTTTCGCGCATCTTGGCGCAGGAAGTCGGTTTTTTTGACTCGACTAAAACCGGCGAGCTGACCAGCCGACTCACCAGCGACACTCAGGTGCTGCAGAATGCCGTGACCTCGAATCTTTCGATGGCGTTGCGTTATGTCACGCAGGCGCTTGGCGGGGTGATTGTGCTCTTTGTGACCTCTTGGCAGCTGGCGCTGATCATGATCGTCTCGGTTCCGGCAATGGTCCTATTTGCCCGGTATTACGGTCGAAAAGTTCGAAAATTGTCGTCGCTTGTTCAGGACCGCTTGGCGGACTCCACCGCGATTGCCGAGGAGTCCATCTCAGGCGTGAGAACGGTTCGCTCATTCGCCGCTGAAGCGCAGAGCATGGCTCGTTACGATAACGCCGTGGATGTTTCGTTCGAGGCTGCGCGTCGTCGTGGTTTTGTGGGTGCGGTGTTTGGTGGCGTGATTTCGCTCTTTGGATACGGCGTCGTGGCGTTGATCCTGTTCTTTGGAAGTCGTCAGGTCATGGCGGGCGAAATGACGGTGGGTGAGCTGACTGCATTCCTGCTCTATACCTTGATGGTCGCTTTTGCATTGGGTGTGTTGAGTGGTCTTTGGACCGATTTTATGAAAGCCACCGGTTCAGCGGAACGTGTGTTCGAGCTCATCGACCGCATGCCTGATCAACACTCGACCGGCACGAATCGCGACCCGATTGAGGGCAGCGTGAGTTTCGAAGACGTGCGTTTTGAGTATCCGACCCGATTGGGGGTCCAAGCGATTTCCAACGTGTCGTTCAAGATCGAGCCCGGACGCCGGGTCGCGATTATCGGCCCCTCTGGCGCCGGCAAGTCCACGATTGGCCAACTGCTTTTGCGATTCTACGATCCCCAGGCGGGCACGATTCGAGTGGATGGGCGTGACATCAAAGAATTTGATGTGAATTGGCTCCGCGAACAGATGGGAGTGGTGGCTCAAGAGCCAGTTTTGTTCTCGGGGACCGTGCGCGATAACGTGATTTTTGCGTGTCCAAACGCGACCGACGAAGAAGTCATCGCGGCGCTTGAGGCCGCCAACGCCTGGGATTTTGTCGGCAAGTTTCCAGACGTTCTGGACACGATCATCGGCGAACGCGGCGTGAGACTGAGCGGAGGCCAGAAACAACGCATCGCCATCGCTCGGGCGTTGCTCAAGGACCCGGCAATCCTGATTTTAGACGAGGCAACCTCGGCCCTGGACGTCGAGAGCGAGGCGTTAGTGCAACGCGCGCTCGATCGCTTGATGGAAGGCCGAACGACGTTGATTATCGCACACCGTTTGTCCACGGTGGCCACGGCCGACCAGGTCCTTGTCTTGGATCAGGGAGAGCTGGTCGAGCAAGGCACGCACGGGGAATTGATGGGACGTCAGGGCGTCTACAGCCGCCTGATCGAGAGCCAGCGCTTGCTTGCCTGAGCCCATCTTGACCTGTCGTAACCCGCATGCGACCTTTGGTTTTTCGACTTAATCAACCCAAGGGATGTCATGGAACGCGGCGAAATTAGAAATCCAATCATGGTCTTGGTTCTACCCCTACTCACGTGTGGGATTTACGGAATCATCTGGTTTTTCGGTCTTTGTGATGACCTGAACAAAGGTCTGGGACGTCAGGAGTTTAACGCTGGAAAGGAACTCCTGCTTTCGATCGTGACATGCGGCTTTTGGGCTTATTACTTCTTGTGGCGAGCTTGCGAGGCGATCGTCGAAATTCAGAATTCCTGGGGCGTGAAGCCTCAGATGGATGCTCCGATCATGTTTGTGATGGCCCTGCTTGGCATTGGGCCGTTTTTCATGCAGCAAAGCCTCAATAATGCGTGGGAAAACGGTACACCGGGTGGCGTGAATGCTCCGTACTGACTAGTGTCCCTGTCATGTTGACCCCATCAGAGCGGCGAAAAGGGTGGATCTTGGCTGGCGCGTTTGTCGCCATGGTCGCTCTGCTTTTGTTGAGTCAAGGCACGGCGTTGGCGTCGTTTTACAGATGTCCGTTTCGGGTTTTGACAGGCATGAGTTGTTTTGGCTGCGGCATGACGCGGGCCACGCGTTATGCGCTTCTGGGCGACTTTTCGACGTCGATTCTTTTCCATCCCATGGGCATTCCCTTTGTCCTGGCCTTCCTTGCCATGGCCTTACACGGACTGGCCCAATCCGTGTTCAACCGAAGATTCGATGGGCCGCCTTTCGGGTGGTTTGCACGGCATCAGTCGGCTATCTGGTTGGGAACACTTCTTTTTGTGGTGTTTTTCGGGCTCTTGCGCTTTTGCCTGGAGTGGCTCGGGATCTTGACACCCGTTTGACTTTGGAATACGCACAGGTCGGCAATTTGTCTGTGTTTTAGACCTTCCATCTACGTGGAGCAGCGATGAAAATTCGCCGGCCCGTTCTTAATTCTGCTCTGGCAATTCTAACGATGCTTCCGGTCACGGCGTTCGCGCAGTCCGGTTTGCCAGCAGCCGACGCCCTTGAGGCTCCTCCCGCTACAACCAAACCGGTTGAGGTAGCCGAACCGACCACTCCAGAAATCGCTGCGGAAGCCGATGCTGAAGAGGCACAGGAAGACGGGGCTGCCGACGACGATTCGGAAACAAGCGCACGAGACGAACGTCTTGTGGCGGCGATGCTGAATCTCGACGGAACGGTCGGGCTTCAGCATCTTGCTGCAGCCTGGGGTGGAGAAGCAGGAACCTACAGAATCGCGCTTCTTGGTCAGTACTCGACGGGAACGGACGTGATTCGTTTCAACGACGACAACACGCTTTTTGCTGGGAATCTGCTTTTTGAAGCAAGCCCCATCGATTATTTCAGCGTGAATGCTCGGCTTCAGACGCGCAGCAACGTCAATACGTTTGGTCGACCTGAAGCGATGCTCTCTCAAGGCGATTTTTCGCTGGGTTTGAAGGGCTACTACCCTGTCGCCAACGGCGTGACACTGGGCGGCGATTTGTCGTTCTTTATGCCGACCAATTTCGGTGCCACGGGTCTTTCGTTAGACGGACTGAGCGTGCGTCCTCGCCTGTTGGCATCGTTTGCTTTTGGAGAAATGCAGGAGGGCTTCGACCTGAACATGCATTTCAACCTCGGCTACAAAGTCGATCGCAGTGAAAACACGGTTCCTGATGGCGTTGTGCCCACTCGCATCGAACGGTTTGCGTACAACATCTCGGCCTACGATGCGTTGGAGCTTGGCCTCGGTTTCGAGTACGAGTTGCCGTACGTGACTCCATTTGCGGCTTGGAATCTCAACATTCCAGTCAACGGCGCGGACGGTGTCTGCGATCAGGCCAATTTGCCATGTGCCGGTGATGCGGGCTTCGCCTCGTTCCCGAACGTTCTGGCATTGGGTGTGAAAGTTCAGCCGATCGAAAACCTGGGTCTTCACCTTGGAATGGACATCGGTCTGACAGGCGATGATGCAGCGGCGCTTCCAGCGACCCTTCCATGGCAGGCAGTTTTTGGACTGCAGTGGACCATCGATCCACGACCTAAAATCGAATACGTCGAAAAAGTAGTCGAAAAGGCCGAACCTACGCTCGCGCCCGAGTCGTACGTGATGGGAATTGTGACCGATCGCGAGAGCGCACTGCCCATCGCAGGCGCCATCGTTCGTTACCCCATGGGCAACGAGACAGCACAGGTGACCGACGAAAAAGGCGCGTTTAAGTCTTACGGATACGCTCCGGGCTCCACGGTTCGATTCTCGATCTCGCACCCTGATTACGAGGCGATCGAAGTCGACCGCACCTTGCCTCAGGAAGTGGGAGAGCATGAACTCCGTGTTCAGATGAAGGCCTCCATGGTTGCCGGCAAAGTCGCAGGCTCCATCAAAGATGAAAAAGACGCCGTGATCTTCGGAGCGACTCTGACGATGACGGGCCCTGAGTCCAAGACCGTCGAAGCCGACGCGTCAGGAAACTTCAGCGTCAGCGTGAAAGCCGGTGAGTACAGCGCGTCTGTCTCGGCCCCGGGTTATTTGACCAAAGCACGCGACGTCGTTGTTGTTGCGAATAAAACTTCGGACCTTGCGTTTGTGTTGAAGCCAGAGCCCAAAGAAAGCCTCGCTGAACTTAAGGGCGACAAGATCGAGATCATGCAGACCGTTCAGTTCGAGACAGGAAAGGCTACGATTTTGTCGAAGTCGTTCTCGTTGCTTGAGCAGGTCACTTCGGTGATTGCGGCCAACCCAGGCATCAAACAGGTGCTTATCGGTGGCCATACCGACGACGTGGGTTCGGATGATTTCAATCTCGAGCTTTCGCAAAAACGCGCCGAGTCCGTCCGACAATTCCTGATCGACCAGGGCATCAATCCTTCTCGCCTTGTCGCGAAGGGATTTGGGGAAACCCAGCCCTTGCTTCCGAATACGTCGTCGCGTAATCGTAGCAATAACCGTCGAGTCGAGTTCAAAGTCACGGACCGCTGATCTTTCATCGGTCGATTTGAAACCCCGGCATGCCGGGGTTTTTTTGTTTCTGGAGCACCTCATGGCGCGGGTAAAATCAGTTCACGTCTGTCAGTCGTGTGGGTACGAATCGCCGCGTTGGCTGGGAAAATGTCCCGGCTGCGAGGCTTGGAATTCGTTCGTCGAAGAGGTCCGTGAGCCCGAGCCCAAAGCCGGCGCTCCAAGTCGGGGCGGTTATGGAGCGGCCACCGGCAATAAACCGACGAAATTGCGCGACGTCGAATCCCAGGAACAATCCCGTGTCTTGAGTGGGATAGGCGAGCTCGATCGCGTGCTTGGAGGCGGGTTTGTTCCGGGCGGAATTGTGATGTTGGGTGGTGATCCGGGCATCGGAAAATCCACGTTATCCCTGCAGGTCGCAGCCGTTTTTGCCAGTCGCGGAATCGAAGTTCTTTACATCACGGGTGAGGAATCTCTGGGGCAAATCCGCATGCGTGCAGAGCGTCTTGGCGTGAATGCTCAGGACATCTGGGTCGTTTCGGAGACCAACCTGGAGCGGATCGAGCGACTTCTGGTGGAACGAAAGCCCGGTTTGACGATCATCGACTCCATTCAAACCACCGCGACCGATGCGCTGTCTTCGGTGCCAGGCAGTGTGGCTCAATTGCGCGAGGTGACCGGCCGGCTGACCCAGATTGGCAAGGGCCATGCGATCCCGATGGTGTTGGTGGGCCATGTCACCAAAGACGGCGGCATTGCCGGTCCAAAGGTGCTCGAACATATGGTCGACACCGTCCTGTATTTTGAAGGGCAGGCCGGTTCCAATTACCGATTGCTTCGTGCCGTGAAGAATCGCTTCGGCTCGACGAATGAAGTCGGAGTGTTTGAGATGCGCGGAGACGGCTTGAAAGAGATAGCCAACCCCTCGGCTGCATTTCTTGAAGGAAGCGGAGCTGCTGCTCGCGGGTACTCCAGTCGATGGAGTCGACCAGCCGCGGGCCGTCCTCCCGGCCGGGGGCTTCCTCGGCACTTCCCGAGCAGCCCAGAACGCCCCCCAGGATGGC
>JBFFMO010000283.1:0-5971 GCA_041554035.1 Allomicrovenator sp.
CGATTGAGGGCTTTGCCGTCATCGGTTTCGTTGCTTGAGACTGGATCGAATTCGCCGTATCCCGCAGCAGCCATGGCTTTGGGATCCACACCAGCATCTTGAAGATACTGCACAACGTTCACAGCGCGAGACGTTGAAAGCTCCCAGTTGCTCGTGAAGCGTTTCGACGAAATCGGCACATTATCGGTGTGTCCAGCCACCAAGTATCGTCGTTTGGAGATCGTCTTCAATATGGCTGCAAGTTCCGTCAGGGCGTCCTGTCCGTCCTTTTTTACCTCGGTCTTGCCGGTGTCAAAAATGATATTATTTGCGAGCTGAATCACCATGTTGCCGTTACGAACTTTGACCTGGAGTTTGCCGGTTTTCACCATGCTCGCCAGTTGTTCAGTCAGCTTTCGGTACTCCGCAAGTCGTTTTTCCTGCAGCACTTTGGCTTTGCGAAGTTCATCGAGTTCGACCTTCGTCGCAGCAAGTGCTTTTTCGAGACCACCAGTTTTCGACTCGTACATCGAAAGCGAAGCAGCCGAGTCGGCCAGCTGACCTTCGAGCGCAGCCTGAATGGCTTCGAGTTCAGCAATTCGGCTTTCAAGCTCAACGATCTTGGCGTTCAACTCGGTTTCCGAGTCGGCCTTGGCTTGTTGAGTCGTGGCGAGTTCCTGCTTCATGTTTTCAAGGTCTTGAACGACCTTGTTGTGCTGTTCTTCGGGGATGCCGCAAGAGGCCACAAGAAGCGACGTGATGATGAGAGCGATTCGGAATTTCATGTGAGTTTCCAATGAAAGGAAGTGATTTTCCGCACTTGTAGCACTCATTTGGAAAATCCACCACGTTCCGGCTAGTGCACGGCAATCCGCATGCGATGGTCGACCGACACCATCTGTCCCGCATCCAGCTCAATCCAGATATTATCGCCCTGCAGTTGTTCGCTGGACACGATCAGGTGATTCACAAAACCTGAGGCGGTTGTCGCTTCACAACACGGTGCGAAGCTTGAGCAAGAGTCGCGTTCCGGGCACCGCGTTTTGTACGTGGAGTATCGCAATTCTTTGCCACCCTGATGGGCCACGAGGGACTCACCGTTGGTCAGGATGAACGACAGATGCATATCAGGATCGGGTCGATAACAATCGCGCCCAGTCAAGGCATGAACATCAGCAACCGTCTTTCGCGCGGCATCGACGATGGCTGGGATGGGAAACTCGCGCCGGTGGATGTCTCCACTGGCTTCCAGATGGGTCAAAAGGAGGTGGAAAATGACCTCGCTGTCGGTGGCACCCAGGATATAGCGACGTTTTGCTGGGGCCACGAGGGCCATCATCGCTTCACGCACAAGTTCGAATTCTGGGACGTTGCCGTTATGGGCAAAAACCCAGGATCCAAACTGAAACGGATGCGAGTTTACGATCGAGGTCTGGCCCTGAGTGGCTTTTCGCACATGTGCGACAACGGTTTCCGAGGCCACGACCCCCGAAACGTGTTTGAAGAGCAGATCGTCCACAGCGCCGTTTGCGCTTTTGATGACGTGGGGCGTGTTGGCGACGTAGTACGCAACGCCCCAGCCGTCGGGATGCTGCTGAGACTGCACCATAAGTGCATTTTCAGCGCTGATGAGGCTCTGGTGAACTTGGGACGGGATGACGGATCTAAAACCAAAAAGTCGGCACATAGTTAATCCTTAGCCGTTCTTTAGAGTCGATTCAATCCGTTGAGCGCCGCCACACGGTAGGCTTCGGCCATCGTGGGGTAATTGAACGTGGTGTCGGCGAAATAGAGCACCGAATTGTTGCTGCCGGTTTGCGCCATCACGGCCTGACCAATATGGACGATCTCGGCCGCATTATTGCCGAAACAATGAATGGCCAAGATCTCAAGGGTTTCGCGATGAAACAGAATCTTGAGCATTCCGACGGTGCAACGGTCGATTTGCGCCCGTGCCAGACTTCGGAATTGAGCATGACCGACTTCGTAAGGGATCTGCTTTTCAGTCAGTTCACGCTCGGTCGGACCGATGGAAGAGATCTCGGGGCTGGTCCAAATACCGCTGGGCATATTGTCGACCAGACGTCGGTTGCATTCGCCGGTCACCGCATGAATACAAGCGAAACGACCTTGATCGTAGCTTGCGCTGGCGAGTCCTGGGAAGCCCACCACGTCGCCCACGGCGTAGATATGGGGGATCGATGTCTGGTAGTTTTCATTGACGTCGATCTGGCTTCGGCTGTTGGCCGGTAGCTCAATCGCGTCCAACCCAAGACCAGCGGTGTTGCCGGTACGACCTGCGGCCCACAAGAGGTATTCGCTCTTGAGGATCTTCCCAGACTTCAGGTGCAATTCCACGTGGTCGTCAAAGGTCGTGACCTTCGCGTATTCCTCGTTATGCCGGATGATCGTGCCTTGGTCGCGCAGGTGATAGCTCAGGGCATCGATGATTTCGTCATCAAGGAAGCTCATCAGCTTGTCGCGGGTGTTCACCAGGTTCAGCTTCACATCGAGGTTTCGGAAGATCGACGCGTATTCGCAGCCAATCACGCCAGCGCCATAAATGGTGAGGTTATGAGGCGTGGTGTCGAGTTTCAACACCGTGTCGGCGTCCAAAATTCGGGGATGGTCGAAGTCGATGTCTTTGGGACGGTAAGGGCTTGAGCCGACAGCGATGATGAATTTCTCGCCGCGTACCGTCTCGACCGCACCGTCATCGTTGGTGACTTCCACCGTGTGGGGATCGATGAATCGCGCATGGCCATCCACAAATCGAACATCGTTTCGATCGTAAAATTTCCGGCGCATCGCGGCTTGCTGCTCGATCACACGCCCCGCCGCACTGAGCATCATTGGGAAGTTTACGTGCAGGTGTTCCATCGCAGGCTGGAACAAGGGGTTTCGTCGGAATTCGACGTACTCCATGACCGCATGACGCAACACTTTGCTGGGGATGGTGCCCCAATGAACACAACCACCACCGACCTCGACATAACGGTCGATAATCGCGACGGTCATGCCGGCTTTTGCGGCAGCCATGGCTGCGCCTTCACCGCCGGGACCACTACCAATAACTACAACGTCGTAACGACTCATGACGTTCCTCTAGAAAAGCTCAGACGCCGGTTTTACTCATCGCGACTGCGAGTGCAATCCAACCTACGATGAATCCGACTCCACCTATGGGTGTGATAGCACCAAGTACTCGAATCCCCGAAAATGCCATCGCATAAAGGGAACCTGAAAAGAGTACGATGCCTGCGGTGAACGCCCATCCCGCAACCTGTGATGCGGTGCTTTGTGATGTGGCGGTCCACACCCACGCCACACCGATCAACGCCAGCGCATGATACATCTGGTATCGGGCCGCCGTCTCGAAAACTTCCAACATTCTTGGTTCGAGCTTATCAGCCAGAGCATGTGCGCCGAACGCGCCTGCCCCAACGCCGAGCGCCCCAAAAATACCGGCGAGTATTCCGAAAATATTCATGGGAAGAGGCTCGCAAAGAGTGGATCGTTGCCCAAAGCTTCGCGTTGCAGCTTGGTGATGTCGGCGATGCCCTTATGCGCGACTTTTAGCAGTGCCTGGAACTCTTCGTCGGTGAAGGTGGCTTCTTCGCCTGTGCCCTGAACTTCGATGAAACGACCAGTACCGGTGGTCACCACGTTCATGTCGACATCGGCCGCGACGTCTTCAACGTAGGGAAGGTCCAGAAGAACCTCACCGTTGACGACGCCCACCGAGATGGCTCCAAGCGAGTGCTTGAGTGGAATTCTTGCGATCTTCTGGTCCCGAACCAGTTTTTTGCAGACCAGTGCGAGGGCGATGAAGGAGCCATTGATCGCCGCGGTGCGCGTGCCACCATCGGCTTGGAGCACTTCACAATCGAGCGTGATGGTTCGCTCACCGAGCTTTTCAAGATCGGTCACGGCGCGAAGGCTACGGCCAATCAATCGCTGAATCTCTTGAGTTCGTCCGCCGACCTGTCCACGGCGACCTTCACGGTTTGAACGAGGGTTCGTCGAACCTGGGAGCATCATGTATTCAGCCGTGATCCAACCTTTGCCACCACCCTCTTTCTTGAGCCAATAGGGAATGGAGTCTTCCACCGAAGCAGCACACCAAACGACCGTGTCGCCGCTGGTGATGAGCACCGATGCCGCGGGTGTTTTTGTGAATTCGGTGTTGATGGTGATGGGGCGAAGTTGGTCGAATTGACGGCCGTCGGCGCGAGTCATGGGCGTACCTTAAAAAGAGGAAATCCTTGGCACGGGTACTACCGCCAACCTGTCGGACGGTCAACACAAGGGCCTCTGACGCCAGCGGGAACAGGGTGTTTTGCTTAGTGGTCGTCAAGAAACGCGCGGCCCGGGACTAAGTTGGCCGCTGTTTTGACCCATCCTTCCAAGACCGATTTATTATGCTCGTTTTCGATGCGCTGAAGCTCGTCTTTGGAGGGCGCGTAGCCCCGAGAATCCAGAAGTAGCAGGATGGACTTGCGTAGGCCGGCCTCAATGCCTTCCTCGCGACCTTCCTCGCGGCCTTCCTCGCGGCCTTCCTCGCGACCTTCTACTCGGCCCTGTTCGACGTAGTTGAGCACGACGGGGCTGAAATATTCTTGTGTCATGGGGTCCTCCGTCAAGACTTGGGCAATCCAGAGCGGCAGTGTCTGCATTGCCCGGTCATAATAGATGCGTTGTTGTTCGTTCTCAAGACCTTGATAAAGGTCGGATTCCCATAGACCTCTCAGTATTTTCGCTGGAGGTTCCGGGGTCGTGTAGCTCTGGCCATGCGCCATCATCGAAAGGAGTGCGAGCGTAGGATTGTTTCGGGTGAATTCAGTCGAGGGTTCCCGTGGCAGGTTTGAAGGGCCCAAAACAATGGCGCTCCACCACGAATTCAGCCCAATTTGAATGGGTTCTCGGGCACGCCTCTCAATTCGCGGGTCCGTGGTGATGACCAGCGTTTCGGTCACGCAACGAAGTTCGGTTCGAAGGCCGATCGCGTAATGCGGCCATTTGAACTTCTTTTGGTTCCAGTCGTCATCGTTCATGGTTGATTGGGCTTCGATCACCAAACCAAGAATCGGTGGTTTGCCGACGACAATTCGCCCATCGGCGAGCAGTTGTTTGGGAATCGACTCGCTGAGATCGAGTCCTCGTTCCGCGGTGATGACGGTATTTTCAGGCAATTCGATTCCAAGAAATTCGAGCACCCCACGCGCGTCCTCAACGACGAAGTCGAGAATGGTTTCGTGATTTTGGCCAAGCATTGAACCCTCCACACCAAGTTGATGGGAGGGTTATCGGTCAATGATATCGAAATGTTGCGAATATGGTTTGAACCAGTCTTGTTGCGGCGGTGCACAAACACCGTCTTCGTCTTGAGCCGGGATTTTGGATTCGCGCTGAAGAGCCGCCAACATGTCTAACGGTCAAGGTCTATCGGCTGAGCTGGTTGTTGAACGCGTCAAGGTGATTTGCCGATCCTGCGAGGAGTTTCTCGTACACAGCGGCAACATCGGCAGGCGGCGCAGAGTCGATGCGGATGGTCAGATCGTGAATATCCAACTCTTCGATATCAACTCCCACTTCGAGTGCGTCGGTTTGTGAGCGCTGCCCGCGTGTGACCAGATCTTGGTAAAGCGTGACGAAGTGAGCATCCTCGAATTCGCCGACCTCCATGCCTGCGACGGGGTCAGGCAGTCCGCGAGCCTCGAGCAGTGGGAGAATGCTATCCATATGGGTTTGTTCGGAGCTGGCGATATTTGCAAAGACTCGCACGGTGTAGGTCTCACCAAGGGTCAGGTAGACGTCTCGCGCGAGTTTTTCTTCCTGACGCATGTACGAGAGGTCTTCAGCCAGCGTGCTGACGGCCGGGTCGGCTGGGTCTGCTGGGTCCGCTGGTTCAGCTGGGTCTGCTGGGTCTGCTGGATCTGCTGGGTCTGTTGGATCTGCGGGGTCTGTTGGATCTGCGGGGTCTGCCGGGTCC
>JBFFMO010000284.1:0-5968 GCA_041554035.1 Allomicrovenator sp.
ACGAAACTCGACGTCAGCGTCGTAGCCCGGGACACGTAGATGAGCGAAAATCGAGCCGTGACGGACGGTCCAAGTCACATCTTCTGAAATCAGGGCTGTGGGCAGCCACGCGACTTCCACTTCCATTCTTCCGCTGGCCGAGCGCGAGATGTCCACGCCTTCGGCGTGCATCACGGGAATCAGCCCAAAGACCTTCCAGCGCATCATGCCTTCGCCGTCCACGAACGAGTCGAATCCTTTGATCGACACCAGTGGCGCCATTTTGGCGGTCGCCTTCCAGATGAAACCGCGATCCCAGACGATCACCTGTTCAGCCTCGAAGGGCATCCAATCCTTGAGCTTGATTTCACCGTGCATCTTCAAGCGCACAGAGCCCGCAAGGGGCGTGCCCGGTGCGATCGACGCCGATAAAAAGCGGCGAACCTCGGGCTGCAGGTGCGCGACCATGGCCGGGTCAAAAACACGTGTCGTGGGTTTGGCCTGAGCCCAGAGCTCCTCGATATCTGACTTGGCTTGCATGGTTTCCTCCCTCTTATTGAGCCGATGGCTAATTCTAACCCCCAACCGCGAGGCTTCAAATGCAATATTCGCGCGCCGCACAGCGGAAAATTTCTACCAAATAGGGCATAGTGCGCGGGCCGAGCCCTCAGCAAACGGAACAAACATGAATGACTTAATGGCGGCGCGATCCCAGATGGCCATGTCGCTTGGGTTCCACATCATCTTTGCCTGTGTGGGTATGGCGATGCCCTTGCTGATGGTCATCGCCGAAGGCCTTTGGCTGCGCACGCAAGAAAAAGTTTATCTGGACCTGGCCAAACGATGGGCAAAAGGCACCGCCATCATGTTTGCGGTGGGAGCAGTCTCGGGAACCGTCCTGTCCTTTGAACTCGGTTTGCTTTGGCCGACGTTCATGGAGCATGCCGGCCCCGTGATCGGCATGCCCTTTTCGCTAGAGGGTTTCGCGTTTTTCCTGGAAGCGATTTTCTTGGGTATTTACCTCTACGGTTGGCAAAAAGTCTCGCCCAAGAAACACCTCTTCGCGGGGGTGATGGTGTTGTTGTCGGGGACGGCATCCGGGATTTTTGTGGTCATGGCGAATGCCTGGATGAACACCCCGGCGGGCTTCGAGGTCGTGGACGGGAAATTCATAAATATTGACCCGTGGGCCGCGATGTTTAATCCGGGTTCATTTACACAAACCACGCATATGGCCTTGGCTGCTTTTGCCTCGGTGGGCTTTGCGGTGGCGGGAATCCACGCCGCTCTATTACTCAGGGATAAGACGAGCGTTTTTCACCAAAAGGCCCTGAAAATCGCCCTTTTTATTGCCGTTCCATTTTCGTTTTTGATGCCTCTTTCGGGGGATATGAGCGCCAAACATGTGGCTCAGACTCAGCCCGTGAAGCTCGCGGCGATGGAGGCCCACTGGACCACCGAAAAAGGGGCTGCGCTTCGAATCGGCGGATGGCCAGATGAAGAGACTCAGACGACCTCATGGTCGATCGATATCCCTTATGCGCTGAGCATCTTGGCGTTCGGTGACCCCGACGCGGAGGTCAAAGGACTGAAAGCCTTCGACGACGACCTGCATCCGCCCGTTGCCATCACGCATATCGCGTTCCAAATCATGGTCGGTGCAGGGACGGCAATGATGGGCATCGGCGCGTTGGTCGGCTTTTTGGCGTGGCGCCGCAAACGTTTGCCCACCGACACCTGGGTCCTGAAGCTTCTGGTCGCGGCGACACCACTGGGCTTCATCGCCGTCGAAGCCGGATGGACGGTCACCGAAGTCGGCCGTCAACCGTGGGTGATTCAGGGCATCATGCGGACAGCTGACGCCGTGACCCCCATGCCACATCTTGTGGTCCCGTTCACGCTCTTCACCACGCTCTATCTCTTTTTGGGTGTCATCGTGATTTACCTGATGCGCCGCATTGTTTTCATGAGCCCGCAGCGCGAAGCGGAAACCCAAAACCATGAGGCCAATCATGTCGCATGACGTCATCTTGGCCGGCATCATCGTCGTGGCACTCGCGGTGTACACGCTGACAGGCGGCGCTGACTTTGGGGGCGGCGTCCTTGACGCTCTGGCGAGAGGACCACGAGCCCAAAAGCAGCGCGACGCCATTGCCCACGCGATTGGCCCCATTTGGGAAGCCAATCACGTGTGGTTGATTCTGGTGGTCGTCTTGTTGGTTTCGACCTTCCCAAGCGCGTTTGCCGCGATCTCGACCGCGCTGCATATCCCGCTGACGATCATGTTGGTGGGCATCGTTTTGCGCGGAACCGCATTTGTGTTCCGCGCCTACGACTCCCAGGCGCCGAGCGTTCAGCGCCGTTGGACTCGAGTGTTTTCGAGCGCGAGCATCGTGACACCCATCGCCATTGGCATGAGCGCAGGAGCGGTCGCGTCGGGGCAGATCCTGTGGACGCCAGATTTGGGCGTGACCAGCGGTTTTTTTGCGGGCTGGACCACGCCGTTCGCGTTTTTAGTGGGTCTTTTCCTTCTGGCTCAGGCGACCCTATTGGCGGCGGCCTATTTGTGTTTGGAGACCTCGGACGAGCTTCAAGAGGATTTCCGACGCCGAGCGCTTGGTGCGGCTATTTTTGTGGGTGTGACCGCGTTTGGAACGCTGTTTTTCGCCAGGACCGACGCCCCAGGTATTTGGGTCGGCCTGACCGCAGGCGGCTCCACCTTGGTTTTCCATGCCATCACGGGCCTGAGCGCCTTGAGCGCCATTGGCGCACTTTTGAAACGAAAGTACGAGGTCGCGCGTGTCCTCGTGGCGGCTCAGGTTGTTTTGGTGTTGGGAGGTTGGGCGATGGCGCAATACCCCTTCATCATCGCTCCGAATCTGACCTTCGCTGAGGCCGTGGCGAGCCCGGCGGTCACCACCCCAATCTTGTTGACCTTGGCGGGCGGCAGCGTGCTCTTGGTCCCAGCGTTTTGGTATCTGTACCGCGTGTTCAAGATGAACAAAGTCGAACAGCCCTAGTCCCGCCGCTACTTGAATTCCGCGCTTTCCACCGTGCAGCGAATAAACTCGCCGTCAAATCCAGCCGATTTTGGGTTCCATCCCGCGCAAATCGTACTCGGGACCGTGATGCCATTGAACATCTGACGATGGACCACAAAGCTCCCAAAATCCGTGGCGTTGAAGTCCCCGTCTCCGTGGACATCGCCCCAGCGCTCGATGCCCATGAACGTCAAATCGCCGTCGGGATTCATCAGAAACTCGATCTCAGACTCGTGCCCAAAAACCTGCAGATGGGCAAAAATCGATCGACCTGAAACCCTCCATTCAACGTCGGGTGAAACCAACACCGTGGGCAACCAGGACGCCTCAAGCTCCATGCGAGCGCTCGAAGAAAGACTGAAATCCTGACCGGCGGCCTCAATCATTGGAATCACTCCAAAGAGGCTCCATTTCATGTCGCCTTCACCATTGATGAATCGATCCGAGCACGTCATCGACACCCATTTCGACAAATGTGCTGTGGCCTTCCAGATGAATCCTCGGTCCCACGAAATCACCTGATCGGCCTCAAAGGGGTACCAGTGCTTCAGCTTGATTTCGCCCCTCATCTTCAAGCGTACCGCTCGCGCCAGAGGCACACCGGGCGTGATGGCGGCGCTCAAAAAACGCTGAACGGGTTGAGGTAAATGCGCGACCATTGCTGGATCAAACGCCGCTCGAGCAGGCGGCGCCTGATTCCACAGGGCATCTAAAGAGATATTCTCGACCATGGGTTCCTCCTCCCTATTTTTTTTCCACTCCGCAATTCTACCAGTCGAAATCAAGCAACCGAAATCACTGACTTGACACCCGAGCGTGCGCGCACAAGTTCGGCGCGTTTCAAACACGCAATCTATCGAGGTGAACGGTGAGTAAGACGACCCGCAAATTTAAAGCAGAAGTGACTCAGGTTCTGAGTCTTGTGATCAACTCGTTGTATTCGAACAAGGAAATCTTCCTTCGTGAACTCGTGTCCAACGCATCTGACGCCCTTGATAAGCTTCAGTTTCTGGCACTCACGAACCCGGAACTTCTTGCGGGCGACACTTCGCTCAAGATTCGCATCACGCCCGACGAGGAAGCTGGCACCGTGACCATCTGGGATAACGGCATCGGGATGGACAACGAGGACCTGATCACACTTCTGGGTACGATCGCGCATTCTGGCTCGCGCGAATTCATGGAGAAACTCAAGGAAGGATCCAGCAAAGACGTGAACATCATCGGCCAATTTGGTGTCGGCTTTTATTCAGCCTATCTGGTCGCCGACCGAGTCGAAGTGATTTCACGCAAAGCTGGAAGCGACCAAGCCTACAAATGGAGCTCGGACGCCAAAGAAAACTTCACAGTGGAAGAAGCGGAACGCGAAGAACGCGGCACGACGATCGTCTTGCATTTGCTCGAAGAACAAAAAGAATACCTGACCCCTTGGCGCCTGCGCACCTTGGTCAAGAAGTACTCGGACTTCGTGAGCCACCCCATCGAAATGCAGAAGATGAACTACGGCGAGGAAGAAACAGCCGTCGAGTTCGAGCAAGTCAATCAAGCAAGCGCGCTGTGGCAACGCTCGGCGAGCGAAGTCACCGAAGAGCAATACCAAGAACTCTATAAGCACCTGACGAGCGATTGGGAGCCAGCGATGGCCCATACCCATTTCCGCGTCGAGGGCACACAGATGTTCACCGGGCTTCTCTACTTGCCCACACGACCTCCACACGACCTCTTTAATCCAGAGATGACCCACGGCATGCGCCTTTTTGTGAAGCGCGTGTTCATCATGGATAACGCCGACGCGCTGATGCCACGCTGGTTGCGATTCATTCGCGGAGTCGTCGACAGTGACGACCTGCCCTTGAACGTCAGCCGCGAGCTGCTTCAGGACTCGCGAATCGTTGCCACGATGCGTAAACAATTGGTCAGAAAATCACTCGATATGCTCGAGGAATTGGCGAGCGAAAAGCCTGAAGAATACGCGAAATTCTGGAAGAATTTTGGTGTCGTTCTCAAGGAAGGCCTGCATTTCGAGCCCAATCAGGCTGACCGTCTCGGCAAGCTGCTTCGGTACGAATCGTCAACGCAGACCGAACCGACTTCACTTGATGCGTATATCGAGCGCATGCCCGAAGGTCAGGAAAGCATTTACTACGCCATTGGCGCCTCACGAAACCTGCTTGCAGGCAGCCCGCACCTTGAAATGCTCAAGAAGAAGGGCTTTGAAGTCCTTTACATGGTCGATGGCATCGACCAGTGGGCCGTCGACGGGCTCAAGGAGTATGGCGGTAAGCCTTTGGTTGATGCGCTTCAGGGCGAACTCGACTTGTCGGACGACGAGGATGCTGAAGATAAAACCGAAGCACTCGCGCCTTTGACCGTGCGTTTTCAAGACGTGCTCAAAGACGAAGTTTCGGAGGTTCGACTTTCGAAACGACTCGACGAATCACCCGCGTGTTTGGTTCAAGCCGAGGGTGGAATCGCGACCCATATCGAGCGCATGTTGCGTGAGCAAAATCAGGATATGCCGGAGCAAAAACGCATCTTGGAATTGAACGCCAATCATCCGCTGATTACGGCGATCAATGAGCTTTCGAAGGGCGATAAATCCGACAAGGTCAACGAATGGGCCGAGCTGATTTACGACCAAGCGCTTTTGGCTGAAGGCAGCCCTATCAAGGAGCCTGCCAAATTCGCGCAACGCCTCACCGGCCTGATGCAAGAAGTCGCCACCGCACAGCTCAACTGAGTGTGATTGGTTGCGCTTGTTGTAGGTCTCATGGCCTGCACGCGATTCGCGCGGGGCTCCGGCCCCGCAATGCGACTGGCGCTTTGTGACTGGTCTGTCGGGTTCCAGCCTTGCGTTGCGATTTGTTTCTGCGCCTAGTTGTCCGAGTCTTTCCACATTCCCCAGGGCGGGTTGCCGGTGTCGTCCCAAATCTTCTTGGCGTGCTCCA
>JBFFMO010000285.1:0-5934 GCA_041554035.1 Allomicrovenator sp.
ATCCCGCAAGAGGTCCGAGGCGCGCTGATAGCGTTTCGCGACTTTCTTTTCGATGAGCTTGTAGAGCACGGGACGAACGTGTTCAGGCACGAGGTGGATTTCGTCCAATTGCAAAGGCTCAGGCGACACATGGGCAATAATCGCCGACTCAATGGTGTCAGCCTTCACGGCACGCTCGCCAGTGAACATCTCGTAAAAAAGCAGGCCGAGGGCGTAAAGATCGCTCCACGCTCCGACGTCTTTTCCTCGGGCTTGTTCGGGCGCGATATAACGCGGCGTCCCCACAGCCATGCCTTCTCGGGTCAGCTGAGCCACGGACTCATCCGGCCCCTGAGACGTGAGTTTCGCCATGCCGAAATCGAGAACTTTGGCGAGGTAGCCTCCTTGAGGAAGCCGCGAGATCATCACGTTCTGAGGCTTTAGGTCTCGATGAACCACGCCCTTTGTATGAGCTTCGTCCAAGGCCTCCGCGATCTGCTCACAAATCGACAGCGCCTCGGTCTCGGAAAGCTTGGTCGACGTGACCAAATCGTAAAGGGTGATGCCATCGATGTATTCGATCACCATGTAGATGATGCCCGAAGGCATCTGCCCAAAATCGTAGAGTGTGATGATATTGGGGTGGCGAAGGCGCGAGATGACCTGCATTTCGCGTTCAAATCGACCGATCGCGGTTTTGTTCACGCCCTGGTCTGCCGGGGGAAGCGCCTTAATCGCGACACGTTCCATCGAGTCGATGTCGATCGCCGAAAAAATCGCGCCATAGGCGCCTGCGCCCACGAAACGTTCCACCTTATAGCGGCCGCCAATCACATCGCCGGGATGGATCTGTTGACGCACAATGTCGCTGGGAATGGCCATGGCGATTCGTTTAATACGGCTCAGTTTAGGGTGAGAACGAGTTTACCACGGGACCAAACTGGACGTGAGTACGAAAACATCCGTCAGAATACCTGACCAGACGTCGAACGCAGGAAGCCCTAAACCATGGGGCCAATCGGCATGTTCATGCAGGGACTTCGCGGCATGCTCTGGGAACACCACTGCGGCAGATAATATGAGTGTGCCGCCCATATAGAGCATGCTTCGGGCGCTTGGGACGACCCAACGGTCGATCACGGACCCATGGACATTTCGAACTTCTGAAAAAAACGCCCAGATCAAAGCCAATCCGGCGGGGACCAACCCCACGACTCCGCGAACGGTGGCCCCATGGGCGGGCACGAAAGTTCCCGCCAAATGCCACGTGACCACGAACGACACCAGCCCAAGAGCGATCCAAACGAAATGCATCGGTTGCAATTCGAATGACGGGCGCACAGTCGTTGAAGACTGTTTCATGCGACGCCGCTCGCCGTCTTCACGGCGCACTCTGGCCACATCAAGCTGAAGGTCAGACTCGGGCCGGAACTTTCGCGGCTCACGACTTGGAGCAATGCCCTCAGATGTAGCAGGCCGCTTGGGGATCTGAAGAAGCGGAATGTCTTCGTCATCCTCACGATGCGCGTAGCCGGCGCCGGAGAACACGTCTGGGATTTCCAGATCTTCGGTCGGGGCCATCAGTCGAGCAAATTCACCTGTGGCGTCGGCGGAGGCCTCGGCAGGCAAAGCCCGGGCGAACTCTCGAACCGTCTGAAAACGGTCTTCGGGGTGACGCGCCGTGGCTTTGAGAATCACCTCTCTCCATTCGGGAGGCAGGCGGTCCAGATACTTGAACGGTATCGGTCGATCGTCGATGTGAATTTGAGCCACTCCAGCCACATTCAACGAGTCATCGATGGGCGGGGTACCACTCAGCATCTCATAGAGCAGCAGTCCCAAGCTGTAGATGTCGCTCGCCGGCGAAACCCGTTGGCCGAGGACTTGTTCGGGCGACATGTAGATCGGGGTGCCAATAAACTGGGTGGATCGTCGCACACCGACCTGGCTGGCGCGATTCTCGTCGTCATCGCCGATCAGTTTTGCCACGCCAAAGTCGAGAACCTTGACGACATCAGACTCACCATGTCGATCCAAAATCATGATATTCGACGGCTTCAGGTCACGATGAACCACGCCCATGGAATGCGCTTCATCGAGACTTTTGAGGACCTGACGAACGATTTTCGAGACGCGTGGAATGCTGAGGCGCTTGCCTTCAAGCAAAGCATCGATGGGCCTGCCATCGACGTGCTCAAGCACCATGTAGAGAATGCCCTCGGGCATCCGGCCGAAATCGTAGATGGTGACCGTATTGGGGTGCGACAGGCGCGAGACGATTTTGACCTCGGCCAAGAAGCGCTGCGCAACCTCAGGATGCGCGTCCACAACCTCAGGCTTGAGTAGCTTCAGAGCCACATCCCGTCCCATGGACAAGTGATGTGCACGTACGACGATCGCGAAATTTCCCGCCCCTAAAATATCCATCACACGATATTTCCCCATCAACACCGTTCCTGGTGTCAGAGAGGCCAAAAGCCGCGTGTTTTTTTCACTCGTCATGGATTTTTACAGTGGGGGGAAGTCTCAGGAGGAGCCTAACACTTCGTTGGCGATTTCATCAAGATTCGCGGACGACTTGGGAGACATCGACAAGGCCGTGACACCCAGAAACCGTCGCGATCCCGAGCCGAGTGGCGTTGGGCCAATTCGCGAGCCGGTCGTAGGCTGCGTAGATGGCTGAAAAAGCGATGGTTCCTACGCCATAGGCAAAATGACGACACGCAAAGACTTCGAGCGCGTCCATTCCCCCGGCATCGAGTAGATCCGATACGGTGTCAGGCATATCCCAAGTTCGAGTGTCTTTGGTCAAAGGACATTTGCGAGGTTCGATGCAATTCGTGGGACACATGCCAGGGGCATGGCTGAGGACCAGAGTTCCGCGATCCAACACCATTGCGAAAGGCAAAGCCGGAACCCGCCCGCTGTACGCCAGGTCGGTCACGACCGCACCCTGTTCTTCCAACCCCGAACCCAGCCAGTGTTTCATGATATGTGGCGCGATCGGCGCCGGCACCAGCTGTGCGCCCTCAAGCATCGCTCGACGTTGCCCAAGCTGGGTCCCCCACTCTTCCCACTCCGCGACTTCGACCACCACACCTTGGGTATCGCCGCGCGAAACAGGGCAATTTGCATCGCGATCGAGGACGATCACATGGGACCAATCGAGCTTTCCACGGCTTCGGGCCGCGGCCAGTTGTTTGACGAAATAGGCGCCATAACAACCGCCCCCAATGATGACAAAATCGACTTTCATGCGCTCAGATGCACAAGCGTCTCTTGGCCTGTCCAACCCTTGCCGTCGGGAGAATACAAATGGCGCAATTTGCTGCCGTCGGTGCGCAATCGCTCCACCATGACCACGTTTGCGTGAGCCCGCGCCTGAAGGTCCGACGCGATACGTGGCAACGTCTGGTCCAGCGATTCGTCGTCGGACTCAAGCGTCAGAATCAGGCGAGTTCGATCCGGTGAATGGAACTCTTCAAGGCTCAGGGTCTCGAATTCCAACCCTTTTAGGAGTTCGTCGCCGAGCTCCACCTCGGTTCCTGGCGTGAACGAATAGCCAGGCACTGGCCCTTTGCGAGTGCGCCCATGCGGCCGGTTGCGGCGAATCAAAAATATCGCCGCTGCCACACCGAGTCCCATCATGATTAAAAAATAGATCATTCCCATGGGCCGAAGGGTAGCGGTTTAGGCGCTGACCAAGAACAAAAAAAAGCCCCGATTTCTCGGGGCTTTTTTTAATTCGGGACCAAAAGGCTTAGAAGCCCATGCCGCCCATGCCTTCCATACCGTGACCATGACCAGCGTGGTCATCGCCACCGCCGTTCTTGCCTGGCTTCTCAGCAACCATAGCTTCGGTGGTCAACATGAGACCAGCGATGCTTGCTGCGTTTTGAAGTGCAGTACGAGTGACCTTGGCTGGGTCGATAACACCGGCTTCCACGAGATCTTCGTAGACGTCGGTGCGTGCGTTGTAACCAAATGCAGCCGTACCTTCCATGACCTTCTGGATGACAATCGAGCCATCAACACCGCAGTTAGCGGCGATCTGACGGATGGGTTCCTGAATGGCCTTACGGATGATCTCGACACCAGCGCGCTCTTCGTCGCCTTCTGGCTTGAGGGTATCAAGCACGAGACCGCAACGAAGGAGTGCAACGCCGCCGCCAGGAACGATTCCTTCCTCGACAGCTGCGCGTGTGGCGTTGAGTGCGTCTTCGACGCGTGCCTTCTTTTCCTTCATTTCGATTTCGGTAGCAGCGCCGACCTTGATCACGGCTACGCCGCCGACCAATTTCGCGAGACGCTCTTGGAGCTTCTCGATGTCGTAGTCGCTGGTAGCCTGCTCGATCTGTGCTTTGATCTGGTGAACGCGAGCGTGGATGGTTTCTTTCGAACCCGAACCGCCGACGATCGTGGTCTTCTCTTTGGTGATCTTGATGCTTTCTGCTTCACCAAGGTCTTCAAGAGTAGCTGTTTCAAGCTTCTGGCCGCGCTCTTCGCTGATGACGTTTCCGCCCGTGAGGTCAGCGATGTCCTGAAGCATGGCTTTGCGGCGATCGCCGAAGCCAGGTGCCTTGACAGCGCAAACGTCGAGGACGCCGCGGATGCGGTTCACAACGAGAGTCGCAAGTGCTTCGCCTTCCACGTCTTCTGCAATGATAAGCAGAGGACGCTTGTCGCCGCTAAGAAGCTGGTTGAGCAATGGAAGGAGGTCCTTCATGTTGCTGATCTTCTTGTCGTAAAGAAGGATGCGAGGAGACTTCATTTCTGTCTCCATGCGCTCTGGGTTGGTCACGAAGTATGGCGAGAGATAGCCACGATCGAATTCCATACCTTCGACGAACTCAAGTGCGTCGGTGAGGCCCTTGGCTTCTTCAACGGTGATGACGCCTTCTTTGCCAACCTTGTCCATCGCGTCAGCGATGAGGTTACCAATTTCGCTATCGTTGTTCGCCGAGATCGTGCCGACCTGAGCGATTTTCGATTTTTCGTTGGTCTTGACGGCAAGCTTCGAAAGCTCAAGGACGATGGCTGCAACAGCCTTGTCAATTCCGCGCTTGATGCCCATTGGGTTGTGACCCGCAGCGACAAGCTTCGAACCTTCACGGTAGATGGCTTGAGCCAAAACAGTGGCAGTGGTCGTTCCGTCACCAGCTGTTTCGCCGGTTTTCGAAGCGACTTCTTTCACGAGCTGTGCGCCCATGTTCTCGAAGACGTCTTCGAGATCGATTTCCTTAGCAACCGTGACACCGTCTTTGGTGATCATTGGCGCGCCGAACTTGCGTTCGATGACAACGTTGCGTCCCTTTGGTCCAAGTGTCACGCGGACAGCTTGAGCGAGAGTGTTGACGCCGGTGAGGATGCGAGCGCGTGCACGCGAATCAAAAATGATTTCTTTTGCCATGTTGGTTTCTCCTAAGTCTTAAAAATTGCTGATTGGGTCGTGGTTCAGGCAGTGATCAGGGCGAGAATTTCTTCTTCGCGCAGAATCAAGTGGTCTTCGCCATTGATGTTTACTTCGGTGCCCGAGTACTTGCCGAAAAGGATTTTGTCCCCTTCCTTGACCTGCATTTCGATGCGCTCACCCTTGTCATTGAACTTGCCAAGACCAGCTGCGCGAACGATCCCTTCGAGTGGTTTTTCTTTGGCCGACTCTGGGATGTAAAGACCCGATGCGGTCTTGGTTTCGCTTTCGAGACGTTGGACGAGAACTCGGTCGAAAAGTGGCTTGATGGCCATGAGATGCCTCCTAGTAGATGTTGCGATTGGAAAATCGGTAAATGTTTGCGATAGCGTGTAGGTCACAACGAAGTGACTAGCACTCTCATCGTGTGACTGCTAACGGGCCGGATGTTAGGCACCCTGATTCCAGCGTCAAGGCCTGCCCGAGAAAAAATTTGACAGACATTCAAACGGGCTGAATTCCCTTCACTTATTGAGACACTATGA
>JBFFMO010000286.1:0-5906 GCA_041554035.1 Allomicrovenator sp.
CCATTTTGTGGCGCTCGACACGACTGCGATTTTCTTTGGAACGGACTCCAACCAACGCCAGGATGTTCCGGCGATGATTGCCCGAGCCGGAAGCCGCTGGAAAATCGCGTTTGGTCACCACCCTTATTATTCGAATGGGCCACACGGAAACGCCGGAAAATACGATGGCGTTCCATTTGTTCCCATCGCAAACGGCGAAAATGTCCGGTCATTCATCGAATCCAAGATCTGCGGCCAGGTTGATTTCTACATTTGTGGGCATGACCACTCGCGTCAGGACCTGGTGACCGATTGTCAGGGAACACAGTTTCTTATCAGCGGTGCCGGTGCCAAAACGACGACGCTTGGAGGCAGCAATCCCGTGCATTACGAATCTGACATGGAAGGCTTCTTGTTGATTGAAGCGACCGACACACGATTCACGATTCGGTTCTATGACGAGAACGGTGTGATGAATCACGAGCGCACGGTCACGCGTTGATTTGGTATCGTGTAGAATCGCTATGCTGGGCTGGGTAGCACCGGGCCGCAAACACAACGCCAGGCAGGAGCCCGGCGGACCGAGTCAAAACGGATACAGATGCAACGAATCCTCATAGTACTCCTGACGTTTGCGCTGACTGCGTGTGGCTCAGACGAAAGTCCAAACCCCGTTTCTTCAGACGCTGGAGATTTGGGCACCACCGATATGGGGACTTCTGTCGATACGGGTGAATCTGACACGGGTTCGGGGGATATGGGCACCGAAGACGCGTCGGATATGTCTGATGCGGGTCTCATTGAAGATGGTGGGGATGTCGGGGTGGAAGATTCGGGCGCCGATATGCCTGTGGAGCCGATTTGCCCTGGGCCGGACTGCGACTGCACCGTCATCCCCTTGCCTGAGGGTTGCCCTGTGCCCCCAAGCCAACTCGAGGTGTCCAAGACGAGCGTCGTGACCAGCGAAGCACCTGCTCAAGACACCTTCGACGTGTTTCTGAAGTCGGCTCCAACCAAGGAAGTCATCGTTTGGGTCCAAAGTTCGGACGCGGACGAAGCCGTGGCATTCCCTGTGAAATTGGTCTTTTGTCCGCCTGGATTTACTGAGCTTTATGGTCGTTGCGACACGATTGCTGCGGCTGAAGCGGTCCTCGGACCCATCACCGAGATCAGCTGGAGCCGACACGTTCCGATCGAAGTCAACGGCGTGAAGGATAACGTGGACGACGGGGATATCGCCTACGAGTTCACGTTTTTTGTCGTCTCGGATGACCCAAGTTTTGCGAACAGCCCAAACCCGAAAGTCACGGGCATGAACACCGATATCCCAAACACATCAAGTGTTTCTCGGTTCGACGGATTGCAGGACGAGGCGTTACTTCAGGCGATTTTTGCCGACGTGAGCGGTCAACGCGAACTTGGGTACTCTGGAACCAATAGCGCGCGAACGCTGATGTTTTCTGCGGTCGATCTGGATGACCAGACAAAGGTTGAGTGCATTTACACGGGCATCACGATCGACGAGCCACGTGAAAGTGGTGGAGCCATCGTGTTGGGGTTCAACACCGAACACTCCTGGCCACAATCTCAGTTCGACCAACAAGAACCCATTCGCGGTGACCTCCATCATCTTTTTCCGTCCGAAGTGAACGCCAATTCGGCCCGTTCAAATTATGATTTTGGAATGGTCGCAAGCTCGGCTCCGAGCAATCCACTCTCGTTAGTGGGCTCGAATGCTGCGGGAGGTATCGTCTACCAGGTACGCCCCGAGCGTCGCGGCGACGTCGCACGAGCTCACTTCTATCTGGCGGCGCGCTACCGATACGACACCGCCGTCGTGAACGGTTTTGACGACGACATGAATGCCCTGAATGGAAGTGTGAATGCCGAGGAAGAGGCCATCTTGCGCCAATGGCATGTGGACGACCCTGTCGATGACCTGGAACGTCAGAGAAATAACCGCATCGAGGGCTTCCAGCGTAATAGAAATCCATTTGTGGATTGGCCGCAGCTGGTGGGTCGGGTCGCTGATTTCTAAAATTCTAGAAAGAGCCGGAACGGCTAGTTAGTAGGCAGGAAGCCGCCAGAACTCTCTGTGTCGCCACCGACATTCAGAAGACCGCCAGTCTTCTTGGGCTCGGCCGGAATCAACATCACTTCGTCGTCTTTCTTCTTTTTGACGACAGGTTTTTCCACAACCTTTACCTCAGGCGCCTTAATGGCCTCAACCGGCGCAGCTTGGGCAGCAACGGTGGTTGTAGGTTTGCTCGGCGCTGCTTTTTGCACAGCCTTGGCGATGGGTTTGGCCAAAGCTTTCGGAGCCGGAATCGCAGCCTCAACAGCGACGACAGGCTGAGCCTCAACAATGGGTTCCGTTGGAACGACCTCGTCTGGATTTTCAGCAGCGACTTCGACTGGTTCTTCTATCGATGGCTCTTTGACGGGTGGAAGCGCGGCCCTTGTTGGGGTCGGATCGTTGGTGGGTTCTGCGATTGCGGTACGAGTCTCTGTCGAAAGCGAAAGATCGTCTTGAGGTTTGTTGATGACGTTCACTCCAATCGCGACGATCAAAGCAAAAACACCCGCGCCAAGAAGCCAGGGAACATAGACGGGAACGCCCTTCTTTTTTGGGTCGATCGAAATTTCAAATTCACCGCTTTCGATTTCGGTGAAATGGTCATCGACTCTGATGGCAGGCATCGAACCCGACGTGCGCGTCGACGTGCGAGTCGCTTCAATGAACGCGGCCGAGGGTTCGGAGAGTTCTCCGAGGCCCATTTCTTCGTCACTCGAGAGACGGGCGTAGATTTGCGAGAGCTGATCGAGCAGTTCCCGAGCTGATGCCGGGCGGTCTTTAGGCTGTTTCTTGAGACACGAGGCCACCAAGGAGCAGAGCTCTTTGTCGATCGGATACTTTTCGGAAAGTAATGGCGGAACTTTATGCACATGAGCATACGCCATGTCGCCCGAGGGGTACGGGAGCTCGCCGGCCAGCATCTCGTACATCGTGATGCCAAGCTGATAGAGGTCGGTCGAGACGGTCAGGTGGATGCCCATCACCTGTTCTGGCGCCATATAAGCCGGGGTTCCGCGAACACGGGTGCCACGCACATAGAGTTCATTGAGCGAGCGTGCCAAACCGAAATCAACGAGTTTTACGGTGCCATCCGCTTGGACAATGACATTCGCGGGCTTGAGGTCACGATGTATCAACTCGTGGTCATGCAGATAGGATACACAACGGGTCAACTGGATGAGCATGCGCAGTGCCGCCAATTGCGAGATGGCTCCATTGCGTTCGATTGTTTTTTCGAGGTTTTCCCCAAGGACGTATTCGAAAACCATCAAGACTCGGCCATCGACACTTAGAATATCGTGGATGGCGACCAGGTTCGGATGGCTCAACGTGGCGAGGTTTCGGGCCTCGACCAGGAAAATCTGTTGGGCTTCTTCGTTGTCTTGGAGCTCGTCGCTGAGCATCTTGATCGCGACCGGACGGTTCAAGAGACGGTCGATGGCCTTGACCACGATGCCCATGCCGCCGCGTCCAAGGACGGTTTCAAACACATAACGATCGCCCACCAGATTGGCCAAATCCATCTGCAGGGTATTCATCGTAGAAAGTGCGGCTTCGCGCGACTTACTGACATCGATGATAAAGAGCGGCGCATCACCTTTACGCGCAAAGGTCCGGGAAACCCATCGCTTATCGATTTCGATCTCAAAGGTGTGTGTACCCGAGATCACGTCGATAACGATTTTCCCCTCAGCATCTGTGATGTGAATGTTCGCATCTCCAGCAAGTCTTACTGGGACATCAACCAGAGGCGCAGCCTCATTGATGAACATCACTGTGGTCTTCATATTTTTCCAATAACAGAGCTGCGGAGAGGTTAACTCCGTGTAAACAAACCGTCAATTTTCGGACCTCACCACGCCCGAAGATACTTCAAACGCGGTCACTTCCTCATCCAGAAGAATGTAGTCGCGATGCGTGGTCGTGATGAATACCTGGCCTTCACCACGAGATCGTAAGAACTCAAAAAGATAGCGATTTCTCTCTCGGTCGAGTTCGCTGGAAACGTCATCCAGCAAAAGAATGGGGACAAATCTATAGCGTTCTTCGAGGTATCGAATCTCGGCGATTTTCATGGCCAAAACGAAAGCCCGATTCTGCCCCTGGCTCGCGTAGGTCTTTACGTCGTAGGCATTCAACGTGGCGTTCAAGTCGTCTCGATGAGGACCAACGGTGGTGAAACCACGGTCCCTTTCTTCGGATTCTGCAGCCTTTAGCGCGCCTTCGAGCTGTCGTTCGACTTCGACGCGGCTCGCATCTTCTTGAATTTCTCCGACCCACCAGCCCATTTCGTAACGAACGTCCGCCTCAAAAGTGGCATCAAAAATGGCGCGGAAGGTCTTCATCATCACGGGTCGGAAATGCTGAACAAAATCCAAACGACGCATGATGATGTCCGCACCGTATTGAATCAGCTGTTCGTCATAAATCCCAAGTAGAACGCGGTCGATCGACGGATGTTTGAGCAACGCGTTGCGTTGTTTAAGGACTTCGTCATAACGACTCGTTTCGTCGGCATAGACCGGGTGGGCATTAAAAATCGCACGGTCGATGAAACGACGTCGTTCAGACGGCGAACCCTTCAGAAGTTGGATGTCTTCCGGTCCAAAAACCACGACGTTGACGGTGCCAAAGAAGTCCGAAAGCTGCCGTACCGGATTATTATTGAGGAAAACACGCTTTCCACGGGCGTGGAGTTCGAGCTTCACGACCCTTTCGTGGCCTCCACGATCGACTCGAGCCTCAAGGAGTGCCTGGTCTTGGTCGTGGCGTATCAGCGCTTGGGTGGTTTGCGGCCTGAAGCTCTTGGCCGCACTCAAGAGATAGATGGCCTCAAGGAGATTGGTTTTCCCCTGGCCATTCGCCCCATGAAAAATGTTGAATCGAGGATTGGGCTCAAAAAGAGCGCTCTCGATATTCCTAAACTGCGAGATGCGCAGCGCATCAAGCCGCATCGATCAGAGACGCATCGGCATGACAACAAAGAGCATCTCTTCGCGAGTCGTGTCTCGAACCAACGTTGGTGAGAGGGTGTCGATGATTTCGATGCTGACTTCGTCACCGTCGATGACGCCCAGGACATCGATCAGGTACTTGAAGTTGTAGCCCGCCTTCACCGGCGTTCCGTCATATTCCACCGGAACAGTCTTCAAGCCTTCGCCGCGATCAGGATCGGTGGCGTAAAGCTCAAGGCCGTTCTCGCTCAGTGAAAGGCGAACGTTATGAGTTTTGGGGTTCGAAAAGAGGCTGACAAAACGAAGTGCCTGCTGGAACGCGTCTTTATCAACGATGGCCTTACGGTCGGATTCTTTGGGCAGCACCTGAGTGAAATCAGGGAACGAGCCATCGATGAGACGAATCGCAAGCGAAACCGCACCGTGTTTGAACACGATGTTGTTGTCTTTGAGGCCAAACGAGAGCTCGGGGCCTTTGGCATCAACGACGCGCTTGAGCTCAGTGAGTCCCTTACGTGGCACGATAATGCCATCACGCAATGCTTTGGGCGTGCTGCCACTGACTTCGAACTCGGCTGGTTTTTCTTCGATCTTCGAAAGTCGGTGACCGTCGGTCGATACCATCAACAACGTGTTGGCATCGGTAAGTCTAAAGAATGCACCTGTGAGGTTTGGACGCGCGTCGTCGGTGGATACCGAGAAGATGGTCTTGTCGATCATGTCGAGCAACCGCTCGGTGCCGATAGGGTACATCTCGACGTCGGTCGTTCCGAGCATCTGTGGGAAATCGTCAGGATGGGTTCCAACGATTCGACAGTTCACAGAGCCTGAAGAAAGCTTGGCCCAATGATTTTCTTCGGTCTCAATCGAGATTTCACCGTCTTCAAGATTCTTGA
>JBFFMO010000287.1:0-5902 GCA_041554035.1 Allomicrovenator sp.
CCTACGGTTCATTCGCCGCCTGACACAACGCGGGACTCGCGGCTTGGGATGATTTTGGGAGGTCTGGTGGTCTTGGTGTTGGTGGTGTTTGGCGTGGTCAGTCTTCTTCATTTGGGTTCTGAGGGCGCCCGGAGTTCTCTTGAGACTGGCGATTTCGACGAGAGTGCCTCTGTGGGCGACGAAGTGCCAGCGGTGGATCAGCCGGTTGTCGATCAGCCGGTTGTGGATCAGCCAGTTGTGGAACAGCCGGTGGTGGACCAGCCGGTTGTGGTTCCAATGGTGGAACATCCAGTCGTGGAGCCTCCACCTGCAGCCGTCACGAAGGTTAGGGAGGTTGTTGACGTTCAGAAAACCCCAACCGTCGTGCCCAAAATACCCAAGGTGGTCGAGGCCAAGGTGCCGAAGGTCAAGGTGCCGAAGGCCAAAGTCGTTGAGAGGCCCAAACCCGTCAACACGGTGGCCCCGGAGAAGGTCGAAGAGACCAAAGCAAGCACTCCTTTGGTCGCTCCCTGAGACTCCGAATTGACTCGGCACTGAGAACCGTTTATCAATTCGCGCCCATGTATGAACAATCCTACATCTTGCCGCTTGTGGGCATCTTCGCGCTGCTCGTTGGCCCCCTTGTCTACGCCATGGCGCGTCAGACACGTTGGGCGCTCGATGGTATCGACGGTTTCGTCTTAACCAGCGTCGGTGGGTTGGTCGTGCTTTTTGTTCTGCCTCCGGCGATGGCTGCGACAGGTGGATGGGCGGTCATTGCGATGTTGGCGGGAATGACGTTGCCCATCGTCATGGAGCGGATGTTGGGGATCGCCTCAAGAACCGCGCACACCATCGTTTTGGTATCGGCCTTGGTTGGCTTGGTCTTGCACACGATGCTGGACGGCGCGGCACTTTTTGAGGGTGGTCGTTCGGCCGAATCGATGGCCTTGGCCATCGCCGTGATTCTGCATCAGATACCGGTTTCGATCGCGATTTGGAATATTGTGCGGCCCCGCTACGGCAAACGCGGCGCCAGTTTTGTTCTTTTTCTGGTCGCGCTTGGAACTCTGGCCGGCGCGGGACTGGGGCATGAACTCCATGACTTTGGGACAGGCGCTTCGTTTCAGCTCTTTCAGGCCCTGGTTGCCGGATCGTTGCTCCACGTTGTGGTTCATCGCCACGCCGAACACGGCGGTTCCAAGTTGCCCGAGGTGGTCGGTGGCCTTCTGGGCGTAGTTTTGCTTTTGATCGTGCCCAATCTGGTTTCCCACGGTCATGACCACGGCGAATCGAGTATTCTGGGGCGGCTGCTGGATATCTCGCTTGAGACCGCGCCTGCGCTGCTTCTGGGGTTCTTCCTCGCCTCGCTGCTCGGGAGTCGGTTTCGCCGCCCTCCGACGCGCTGGTTGAGCCGTGGGGGCGTTTTTTCGCAGTCGTTGCGTGGTGTGGCCGTTGGTCTACCGCTTCCGATTTGTTCATGTGGTGTCGTACCGCTTTATCACGGGTTGATTCGAGCTGGGGTTCCGGCAAGTGCAGCGCTGGCGTTCCTTGTCGCAACGCCCGAAATCGGCATCGAATCCTTGATCCTTTCGGTGCCTCTTCTTGGTGTCGAGATCACCACTTGGCGTTTGCTCACCGCGGCCATCATCGCGTTGATCACCGGCGTGGTCATTGGTCGGCTCGTGCCCGCCAGCGCAGTACCAGACGACGACGAAACATCCGGTGAGTCGGCCTCCCTGGCCGCCTTTTGGCGGTCATTGCGGGCCATTGTGGACGACACCGCGCCCTGGCTGATGGCGGGGCTGATCTTGGCTGCGATCGTCGATCCTCAAGTCGTACAAGGTTTGATTGGCTTGCCTGAGCCGGTCGAAGTGTTGTTCTTCGCGCTGGCCGGAATTCCGATTTACGTCTGTGCATCGGGGGCGACCCCGCTTGGCGCCGCGTTCATCTGGGCTGGTGTTTCCCCTGGAGCAGCGCTTGCGTTTCTGATGGCCGGACCGACCACCAACGTCACGACATTTGCGACGTTGACGCAGCTGCATGGCCGTCGAATCGCGATTGGATTCGCTGCTGTCGTGCTCAGCCTCTCGGTGGCATCGGGCATCCTACTGAACACGTTCTCGATCGGGTTGGATGGAACCGCGATGGCGCCGTCGCATGACCACGCCTGGTGGGCCTGGGCATCGCTTGCGGTCATGGGACTTGTGTTTCTGGAGTCGTTCGTTCGAAAAGGGCCCCAGGATTGGGTCTCGTCGGTGTTGAATTTTGGTCATGAGGATCACGACCATGACCATGATGGACATGACCATGGCGGGCATGACCACGACGGGCACGACCACGGCGGGCACGACCACCAGCATGGCGGCCACGATGGTGATGTCGAGACGAGCGCAAAACCGCGCTTCAAGGTGGTCTCGACCAAAGATAAATGCGGCGATTGCGGCTGCGACCACTAGAGCTTCGAGCAGTCCGCACACACTCCAAAGAGCAGCACTTCGTGCCGGTCCACGACAAACCCGTCCGGCGCAAGTCCCTCGACATCATGGGCACATCCGGGAACGTCAAAAACACGTTCGCAGGCATCGCATTTGAAATGGTGATGGTGGGCGATGGAAGCGAGCTCGAAGCGGGTGCCCTCGCCGGGCAATTCCACGCAGACCAGCCATCCAGCCTCGTTGAGCGATTTCAGATGGCGGTAGACTGTAGCGATGCCCATGCCTGGGATATCTGCCACAGCGCGCTCCAGAACCTCTTGTGGGTTCAGCGGCCTTTTGGCCGCCTTCATCACTCGTCTGACCGCGTCTTTTTGTCCGGTATTTCGAGCCATAATTCACAAAAAAAAAAGCGACGCCTTCGCGCCGCCTGAAAGTCACAGAAATCGAATGAACTAGAGCCGGCGGCTCTTGCCCATCTCGCGTTCGAGTTGCTCTTTGTACTCGATGCTGTATCGAGTCCAAGGGCGGACTTCCAGTCGTTTGCGCGAGATCGGTTCTCCCGTACCTTCGCATAATCCAACTTCACCGTTCTCGAATTTTTCGAGCGCACGATCAATTTGTTTGATGAGCTTTTGCTCTTTGTCCGCGAGTCTCATCAGGTAAGCCTGATCCGAGATTCGGCCAGCCTGGTCAAGCTCATCTGCAGGGCGATCGTCATCGACCATCGCCTCGTTGAGATGCTTGTTAAGCTTGCTGAGTATCGTCTCACGTTCAGCGAGCAAGCGTTCCCGAAAATGACTTCGGTCAGCCTCGGTAAGCTCGTCGTTATCCCATTCTTTATTCTTTGCCATCGCACTTCCTCACATGCTGCAGGGGACGCTAGTCCAAGTGGTGCGTTACGCCGTCCCTGAGGTGCTCCCCTCGTTGCCCTGATTCACGTATGTCAATCAGGGGCCGACTTTCTAGCTCATACTGCCATCCCTGTCGACCGTCTTTCGCGGCTCCGCCAGACACTGTTGATTTTTCAACGGTTTGGAAGAGTCTTGTTCTTCGGGTCGTCATCGTTCTTATGCGCTCATCTTATCGAGTTCCCACGGATTACACGAGAGCATTTTTCGGACAGACGGTGAATTATGCCGTTAATTGCACACTTTGTAGGTGGTTCCCGTCAGGATTGTGGTGAAGGTCTGACAGGTGTAGCCCGAGCGACATTGGGCTGACGTCGTGCAATCTTTCTGACACGAGCCCTCATCGGTCCCCAGGAGTCCGCCACCGTGGCAGGTGCTTCCTGTGGGGCAGAATCCGATTCCAAGGATCGCGGTGCATGTCTCAGAGCAATAACCACCGGGCCAACCGTCGGACGCAAGGTGGCAGATTCCATTGGTTCCGCCAGCACAGTCGTAGACGCCTCCACAGGTTGCGCCGACGGTTCCGGAGCCTGTTCCGGCAGGCAGGCATTCTTTGGAGCCCATGCCGTCTCCATCCCCGTCGTAACAAAGGTAGCCGGGCCGACAATCCGTGTTCGAAGCGCAATTCTTGAGGCATGAGCCCGTGCCGCTGGTGTTCTTCTGGTCACAATGGCTGCCCGAGGGGCAATCGTTGTCGAACTGGCATTGTGAGGAACAATAGCCGTCTTTGAAGTTCGGATTCGAGACGCAAAATGGCGCGATGGCACCGGCACAAGAGGTCTGTGCTGTACAGGCCGAGCCTGTGGCGGTGGGACCTCCCGTGGCCACGCAATTGAAGTTCGAGCACGTGAAGCCGCTCTGGCAGGTGCCACAATTCAGGTTTCCTCCACAGCCATTTGCTGGTGCCCCGCATTGCCGTCCTGCCGCGCCACAGACCAGTGGCTGACAAGCACAATCCTGGTCGACTGCGTAGGTGCATCCCACGGGGCAACATCCGTCTCCGGATTGGCAGGCGTTGATCGGGGTGTTGGTGCAGCGAAGGTTGCACTGAGCGGCTGAACCCGAGACCGAATCCGCCGTGCAGGCCATGTTGTCGTTGCATGAAGCGGGGCAGTTGCCGTCGCAGACTTCGGTGCCTTCGACGACCTGGTTCCCACAGACGGGCGTGCAGTCGGAGTCCGTTGCAGCAGTGCAACCCGCTGGACAACACCCATCACCTGAGGTGCAGGCCGTCACAGGCACATTGGCGCATTGTGCGCTGCAATTGGCTGCGCTTCCCGTAAGGGTATCGGTCGTACAGGCGTTGTTGTCGCCACATGAGGTTGGGCAGTTGCCGTCACAGGTCTCGCCCGCGTCGATCACACCGTTATTGCAGGTGGGCGAACAGTCGGAATCGCTCAGATAGTCACAGTTGGCCGGGCAGCAGCCGTCATTGTCCACACAAGAGGTCACGACACTGTATTCACATTGCGCTGAACATGTTGCGGCGTTTCCGCTCAACGTCCCGAGCGTGCAAGCGCCCTGGGGTGGGCAAGCGTTTGGGCATGAACCTGCTCCTGTGCCGATCCCCGAATCGCATTTTTCTGCCGCGTCGACGACCCCGTCCCCGCAGGTCAGCGTCGAGACGTTATTATTCGGGGATGTGTTGTTCGTTGCTGCGTTATTCGACGAGTTGTTCGTCGACGCATTATTGGCTGTGTTGTTCGCCGTCGTGTTGTTTGATGGTTCAACATCTTTTCCCTTTTTGACCGACTCGCCGCAAGCGGCAAGGCTGAGAAGCAGGAGAGTAAATACGTAGAAATATTGTCGAGTCATTCCATCCTCACGTTCATTTGCCGGCACTTATTACGGAAAGTGGAACGAAATTAAAGGCCCTGTTACACATATTCAGGTATTTTCAGGGGCGTGTGCTCAGAAATGCGGCAAAGCTCTGTCTTGGGTGATCGTCCAAGTCTTAGGCGCTGGGTCGCATCTCCAAGCTATATAAATGTGACGACCAAGGTTGGCCGAATGAAGCGTCTCTCACTGTTCTTTTTTCTTATTTCGATCTCCGCATGCGGGGAGACGGCAAAAAAGTCGAATGTTCCGCAGAATAACTCCGTAAATAACCAGAATAATACGACGAACAACACGACGACCGGGACCAATAACGTGATTCCTCTCACGTGCGGAAACGGGGCTGTGGATGGCTCGGAACGGTGTGATTCGGGGATTCCAACAGGCGATGGATCTTGTCCAAACGCCTGCCCACCACAGAGTGCTTGCACGCTCGGGACGGTCACGGGAACAGCAGCGTCTTGCTCTGCGCAATGTGAATACAGCGTCGTGACCTCTTGCGCGGATGGCGACGGATGTTGTCCGGCGGCTTGCGATTACACGACGGACGACGACTGCTCGGCGACTTGCAATAACGGCGTCGTGGATACCGGAGAAACGTGCGACGGCAACTGTCCGACCTCGTGTGACGACTCGAATGCCTGCACGGCCGACACGCTGACGGGGAGTGCCAATAATTGCAGCGCACAATGCGCCAATGTGCCTGTGACAGCGTGTGCATCCAATGATGGCTGTTGCCCG
>JBFFMO010000288.1:0-5889 GCA_041554035.1 Allomicrovenator sp.
AAACGGCCGTTGATGGCCTCTTGAGCGGCTTCCATGTCGTAGAGCTCGCCTTGAATCACAAAATACCCCTTCCCACCGATTCCGGCAGCAAGGTGAAGATCCACGACGGTGGCTTCAACGTATTTCAGGACCGTGTCCAGAGCTTCCAGAGCGCTCCAGACATGATGCAATTCCACCAGAAGGATGGCATCGGGACCTGGCACCGCGGAGTCGCCATTTAACGCAGCAACCAGCGAATCATGGGCTGCGGGAAGCATGACTTCGCCAAGGATCACGCCGCTTGAGGCGTCGAGTGCGGCCCGATGGGCCTCTTCCACATCAGCAACTTGGCCGCTGATGAGGATGATGTATTTCCCGTTTGAATGACGCCCGTGGTGAACCAGACGGACCGCCGCCCTCTTGACCATGACGTCGAGAAGGAGCACGCCACGTGCAATGCTGGTGACTTCTACGCAGGCGAGCGCGGGATCGGACATGGTCAAACGATCCGAAAATATTCTTTGAGTGTGCAGCGACGCTCACGTGTGAAAGAGACCGCGGTGGTCAAACCTTCACCTGTGGGGCTGGCGATCGTCCATGAAGTATAACCTTCACCGCCACCACCGATGCCCGCAACCGAAGGTGCGTTTTTCACGAAGATCGACGCGTTACAACGCCGGGCCATCTTGTGGAGCTTCTCGATATTATGGCTGTACATCACCGCGGTGTGGAAATAATTATGCTCCACGCGGTAGGCCATTTCGATCGCGTCATCGACGTTGGGAACACGAACAATCCCGATGACCGGCATCAGCATTTCGTGTTGAACGAAGGGGTGATTTTCTTCGACTTCACAAAGCACGAGCCGAATGTCGTCAGACACTCGAATTCCGATATCGGCCAGAATCACGGATGGATTCTTACCGATATACTTCCGGTTCACGTGATTATCAGGCGTGATCAGAAGTTTTTCGAGTTTCTGCAGGTCGCGTCCTGAAACCTCGATAACATTCCTTGAGAGCAGTTCTCGTTTCAAGATATCGAAGATCTCGTTGACGGCGATGATCTCTTTCTCGGCGATGCACACGATATTATTATCGATCGATGCGCCGTCGATGATGCCCTGTGCGGCCTGCTTCAAGTCTGCGGTCTCGTCGACCACGACTGGTGGGTTGCCCGGTCCGGCTGCGATGGCGCGTTTGCCGGAATTCATGGCAGCTTTTACGACTGCACCACCACCTGTGACAGCGATGAGGCGCACGGCAGGATGGTGCATCAAGCCGGTGGCCGATTCGATGGTCGGGTTTGCAACGCTGGTTAGGGTGTTGCTCGGTCCGCCAGCTCTCACGATCGCATCGTTCAAAAGCGATACGGTATGATTGCAGACGCCCTTCGCCGAAGGATGAACGTTGAACACGACCGTGTTCCCGCCCGAAAACATCGAGATGCCATTATTGATAATGGTTTCAGATGAGTTGGTGCAGGGGGTGATCGAACCGATGATGCCGAAGGGAGCGCGCTCGACCAAAGACAGGCCGTCGTCCCCACTGAAGGCACGAGGTTCCAAGATTTCTGGGCCTGGAGTCTTGAGGGCCGCCAGTCGGTTCTTGCCAAGTTTATCGGCAACACGCCCAAGTCCGGTCTCCTCGACCGCCATGCGAGACAGCAGATCGGTGTTCTCGATGATCGTGTCACGCATGGCTTGAACCATACGTTTGCGACCTTCGAGTGGGACTTCCTGGAATTCCTGAAACGCCTTTTGAGCCGCATTTGCGGCATCATCGAGCGAATTAAAAACGCCATGGCCATGAGATCCCTCATGGCCGCGTGAAGCGACATGGCCGGCCACGGAAGCTGTCGGCCGCATCGCGGGACCGACTTCTTTCTCGAGGCGTTGGACCACGCGGTCAACGATAATATTGATGCTGCGCTCGTCCATGCAGTGCTACCTGTCGGTCAGTCTTTGCGGTAGCGAATGTCGCCGCCGAGTTCAACCAGGTCGACGATGGCCATGACCACGGCATCGACTGGTCGGTTGTTGGTGAGTTGTGTTTGTCGCGCCGAGCTACCGGACGCAAAAAGGACGACTTCGCCCACTCCTGCGCCGACCGCATCTGCAGCCACAACCACCCCACCGGAGGGTTTCAGGTTCGAATCGAGGGGTTTGAGCACAAGGAAACGAAGTCCATCAAGGACTTCCTCCTTCCGCGACGCCACGACCGTACCGACCACTTCCGCGAGCTGCATTACTTAGCAACCTTTTCCGCTGAGTCGCGCCGACCCAGAGGAAGTACGAGGTCAACGTTGATGTGCGGACGAGGGATCACGTGAACCGCAACCAATTCGCCAACACGTTCCGCATAGCGAGCACCGGCATCGGTTGCTGCTTTAACTGCTGCAACGTCTCCGCGCACGATCGCTGTGACGTATCCGCCACCGGTCTTTTCGAATCCAACGAGCTCGACCTTAGCAGCCTTGAGCATCGCATCCGACGCTTCAACCATCGCTGCGAATCCGCGCGTCTCAATCATTCCAAGTGCATCCGACATAGTGTACCTGCCTTGTTTATTCAGAGTGACTTATCACTTCTTAGAGTTAACACCTTGAACCGCGTCAAGCGCGGAGATAGCAGCCTCAGCGGCTGCATCAATTTCGGCCTCAGAGCCGCTCAAATAGAGGCGACCAAACGCTCCAAATGGACGGACATCAATGAGGAAAACGTTGGCTGCTTTTTCGGCCTCGTTGGCTGCGTAGACAACGTAGGCTGCAGGATCGGTCTCGAGAATGAAGAGACTCTGACCAGGCAGGATCATCATTCCGGAGGAGTTCCGGTTGATGATTTGGCTCTGGTAGGGCTCGACCGATCGAATGATTTGGCTAGAAACAATTCTTGGCTTCATTCGGTCTGTTTCTTGGAGTCCAAGATGGTCAAGGATCGCTGCGCCGGCTTCCAGCACGTTTCCCTGATCTTCGTCATGAACTTCAAGAACGCCAAATGCACGTTCAACGACCTGAATGGCCGGAAATACGCGGGTCGCTTTCAATGCGCGGTCAGTGACCTCGTTGATGGCGATACCGGGTGAAATCTCGACAAAAAGACTCGCTACATGCTCGATTGGAAGAAATCCACGAGCGGTCTTCCCGATGTACGAAGCCAGCTGTGGCTGAAGATCATCAAGAAAAATATAGGAGCGGAGTGTAACCATGAATCGTCTTCGGTAAGATGGGTCTTGCGCTCCGAGCCGAAGCGCCACCCTTGGTGAGCCTTGTTTACTATGCCCAAGCTCCTAACACATCCGCATTATGGCGTGCAACCGCTCTTGATACTCTGCGCCTTAATTTACACGCCAGCCCTGCTCGCCCGCGATTTTGACGTCGACGTTAGGCTGCAGTCTGGACCTACGATGTTGACGCGTTTATCGCTCACTCCCACGGGCGTGGCTTTTGTGGGAGACGCCCCTGAAGGATTGAAGCCCACGGATGTGGAGACAGCGATCACTCGGTCAGTGGACTCCTGGAATGAGGTTATTTGTTCGACTTCACGGCTTGAATACCTCGGGCATCGCGATCTGGAGAGTCTCTCCGCCGACGATATCGTGGTCAGATTTGCCGCGCCTGCCGATGAGGAATGCCTGCCAGATGGTTTTCTTGGCTTTACTGTGGAGTGTCGCGGCCACCGAACCGTGATGCTTTCGACGGAGGATGCGCTGTGGTCGACGGGGCCGGCCCCTTACGATCTGGAACATCCATTAAGCGTCGACACGACCGCCGTGATCACGCACGAATTCGGGCATGTATTGGGTCTGGGCCATGACGACACCGATGCGCGCAATACGATGACCACCCGCTACCTTAAGGACGGTGGCCAGGCTTCCCTGAGTGCGGCAGACAAGTTGGCATTATGCGAACTCTATCCGCAAGATCGTTCAGAGTGCTCAAGCGACGCCGAATGCAAAGCGGGACATCCGTGTGTGCAGGCGAATGGCGTGTCGGTATGCGACGATGAGCGAGGAGATCCAGGGGACTACTGTGGGGCCGAATTGTTGATTTGCCCCTTTGCCTGTGAGTTTTCGTCTGCGACGACTCAAACAGGGTACTGCACAAATCCATGCGCGGACGACACGGAGTGTCTCAACAACATGGTGTGTGTGGATCAGGCGTGTTCGATTCCAACGGTGATCCAAACGGGGGGCTGCCAGAGCGCCCAAACCACGCCGTTTTGGTGGTCGCTTATGGGGCTGTTGTTATGGTGGCGACGATCGCCTCGAAAGCAGCGTTCATCGTCGAGGTTCGCTTTTCAGTCGCAAAGCCAATAACCAACCAGGCGTTTCCTTTATCCGAGAACTCAAAGAGCACGAGTTCAAAGGTCCCCTCTTTCACCGCACCGGAATACTTGGTGAGTCGGCCCTTGATGCTGCCGTAGGTTTTCGCGGCCGACTCTTCTGTGGTCTTGAGCCCAGTGGCCACAAGATTCGCGTGGTAGCTTCGGAAATAACGTTCAGCTTGCTCCGGATTTTCGACTGAAACGACTCGCATCTCGACCCGAGTTTTGGCGTCTCCAGCCATGCGGAAAAGCGCCGCGACTCCCTTGCTCGGGGCGGACGATTCCCAGCCTGCAGGTAATTTCACCTGAACCCCGGGCTCCACGGAAACCGAGTCCTGGGCAAAAGCGGTCGAGCCACTCAGGAAAACCAATAAGAGCATGCTAATGAAAACGCGCATCGTGTGCTCCGGGCATAAAAAAACCCGGGAGACCCGGGTTTTTGTCTTGGGGACCTGATTCAGGATTTGAACTTCATGTTCTGAACCACGGCCTTGAAATCTGGCATGTACTTCGCCGCATCCACATCCTGCATGTAGCCCACGATGAGCCATGCTGTGCTTCCCTGCGTGAATTGGAAGACCACCACTTCAAGAGTCACACCAGAATGCGTGAACTTGTAGCTGGTTTGAGTTCCCTTGCGCTCTCCAATGGTGACTTCTTCCGACTTCAATTCCTCGAAATTCGATTCCTTGAGGGTCTTGTGGAAGGTCTTGTAAAAAACATCAGCAACATCGGGTGTCATCAGCTTGGTGCCGACGACCTCAATCTGACTCTGTGAGCCACGATGTTTGAAGTTCGCGACGGCCTTGTCGTTCCCTTGAGTGACTTCCCACTTTTCGGGGGCGACGATGGTGACACCGAACTCTTCGTTCTCAACAGGCCCGTCTTCTTTGGCGTAGGCAGTTGTTGCGAAAACGACGCAAAGAATAAGGGTAAATAGAACTCGGACCAGCTTCATGCTTTATCTCCTGTTGCTGTTCAGCCGCACAGGCCTTACGAATGCAAGCCTTATATCAGCGCACTTCTGGGTTGGCAACAAGCCCATCTGAGTTGGAGCGCTGACGACGCAGGTGGTAGAAGACAAGCCATCCACTATCGAGGAACAAGTGACGCGTGCCATTCGATCATACTTGCTGACCCTGTTTCTGGCGCTCTCAATACTCTCGCTGGGGGCCGACCTGTCAGCCGCCGAACCTGCGGCCGCCCCATCTTCGATTCCAGCGGTGGACCTCAAGGTCGAGAACTTTGACGAGGGTTGGAGGCTGTCACGGCAGAATCTGGTCGCATCGTACGCCTCTTTATTAGACCGTGAGGACTTCTCACTTCATTCCGACGTGGACGAGACCCTTGTTGATTGGGTGGTCGCAGAGGCCGTGGTCGGTGGACGACTTTCTCTGATCGGTGTGTTGAAGCGCTACGTCTTGCCGCTGAGCATCGTATTTTTGCTCTTCCTGGCCATCGCTGGTTTGAGCCGTCGGCTTATGCGCACCGCTCACCGCCATCAGGCGGGGGCCGATCTGCACACGATCGAATGGGTGAACGCCTTATACCGCACGGTGGTTGTGGTGATTGCACGTTCGCTCCCG
>JBFFMO010000289.1:0-5887 GCA_041554035.1 Allomicrovenator sp.
CCCGAACCGCCGCAGACCTGCATAGCTTCCGAGATGTTTTCGAAACCACGTGCCGAGAAATACGACTTGATAACCGGAGTCAGAAGGGCGACCAGGTCGTGTGATTTCTGCTTCTGCGCTTCGTCGGTGCTGTGGATCGAGATGTCGTGTTCGATGCCGACGTAGGTCGCCAGGGCACGCATGCCTTCGTTGGTGGCCTTGATGTTCAGCAGCATTCGGCGAACGTCAGGGTGCACCAAGATATTGTCGGCTTCGGTGTCTGGAGTTGAACGCTCAGGGTTCAAAGCGCGGCTCTGCTCGCGCTCTTTAGCGAAGGCGAGGGCGGTCTGGTAAGCGATTTCACCAAGGGCGAGGCCTTCAAGACCGACGTGGAGTCGAGCGACGTTCATCATCACGAACATCGAGCGCATGCCTTTATTTGGCGTGCCCATCAGGTAGCCTGTGGCTCCTTCAAGTTCGATCACGCAAGTGGGTGACGCCTTGATCCCCATCTTGTGTTCAAGCCCTGAACACGAAACGGCGTTCTTCTCGCCCTTGATGAATTTCGGCACGATGAAGGTGCTGATTCCCTTGATGCCTGCTGGCGCATCGGGCAACCGAGCCAACACAAGGTGGATGATGTTGTCGGTAAGGTCGTGCTCACCGAACGTGATCCAAATCTTGGTGCCCGTGATCGAGTACGACCCGTCAGCGTTGGGCTCAGCTTTGGTGCGCAAAAGGCCCAAGTCCGTGCCGCATTGTGGCTCAGTGAGACACATCGTGCCTGACCAGTCGCCGCGAACGAGTTTTGGAAGGTAAAATGCTTTTTGCTCGTCGGTGCCAAAGGCAAAGAGGGATTCGATCAAGCCGCGGCTGAGGCCAGGACACATCGAAAGGCTTTTATTAGAGGCCGTCGAGATTTCGCTGATAAGCGAGCCGAAGGTCTCAGGAGCGCCACTTCCGCCGTACTCGACTGGACCGGTGATGCCGACAACGCCGTTTTCCACGAGCTGCTGGTAAGCTTCCTTATGGCCCGCTGGAAGAGTAACCGAGCCGTCTTCAGGGTTGAACGTGACGCCGTATTTGTCGCCGATCGCGTTCAAGGGAAGGATTTCTTTGGTGATGACGGCGGCCGTACCTTTGAGGAGTTCCTCAAGGGTCTCGATGTCGAAGTCTTCGTAGGCAGCAAGCGACGCGACGCGGTCCTGATACTTGAAAGTCTTCAGGGCGAACATCATGTCAGAAATGGGGGCGCGATAGTGTTCCATGATTTACCACTCGTGAATCGGGATTGAACATAGTGAATGAATATTCATTCACGACAAAAAGTCAAGGTCTGCCTCGTAGGTTAGGATGGCCGACGGGCCTGATGGGAGCGCCTCATGCGGGCTTTCTTGGATTTAGCAATTTACGTGCAAGATCTGGTGCTTACACTTCACCCGGAATGGAACGCACCGCGCTGCGGTTGCAAATCCCAACAGGAGGTTCTTATGACTGGTTTTTTCTTAAATTGGCTGCTTGTCAGCGTCGCAGTCTGGGCCACGGCGATGATCGTGCCCGGCGTCAAAATTAAGTCATTTTGGACCGCCGTAGGTGTGGCCGCGATTTTTGGCATCCTGAATTTTGCGCTCGGTTGGCTGCTCTTCACCGTGTTCGCCATTGGGACACTGGGACTCGGCTACCTCTTCGCGTTCATCACCTGGTGGATCGTTGATGCCATCTTGTTGAAGATGACCGACGCCCTGAGCGACGGATTGAAAATCGACGGCTTTGTGTCAGCCTTGATGGCCAGCGCGAGCATCGCGTTGTTTACCGCAGTGGGCCATTGGCTCATCGGTTAGCAGTGAGCTGCGAGCGGTGAGCAGTGAGCGGTTGGGCCAACCTAGCCTTGCCACTCGTTCACGACCGCCAAGAACGTCTTGCCGTAGTCGGTGAGCTTCTTCTGACCGACTCCGTGGACCTCGTTGAATGCGGCCAAATCAGTAGGCAGCGTCTGGCATATCTCAATCAGCGTGCGGTCGGAAAACACGACGTAGGGCGGAACGCCCTTCTTGTCGGCCAGGGCTTTGCGCTTGGCTCGCAGCAACTCAAAGAGCTCGAGTTCTTTTTCGCTCAACCCGGTATTCTTGCTCGATTTGCGGCCAGAACGACCAGAACGGCCGGAGCGAGACGAGGTCTTTTTCTCGGGTCTGGGCAGACGGCCTTCGAAGGTCTCGTCGCCTTTAAGCACCGGCCAAGCGCTTGGCGTCAACGAATACCCACCATATTGACCGTCTTGCTGCACCAGGCCGGCCTGCAGAAGCTGGCGTCCGAGCGAGCGCCAGACGGCCTCGTCCAAATCCTTACCGATGCCGTGGGTCGAGATCTCGTGATGTCCGTTTCGGGTGATTCGCTCGGCTTTTGAGCCACGCAGAACGTCGATGACGTGGTTCATGCCAAAACGTTGCTCAGTGCGGTAAATGCATGACAAGAGCTTTTGTGCCGGCTCGCTAAGGTCGACCACATCTGGCGGCGGCTCGATGCAGTTATCGCAATGGCCACAGCCGCCTTCTGCGGATTCTTCGCCGAAATACGCCAGGAGCGGTTTGCGCCGGCAGCCGTGGGCTTCTGCGAAGGCACGCATATGGTTTAGTTGCTGCCTGGCCACACGTTGTTCGGAGTCGCTCTTTTGCGAGATATGAAACTCGATGGTGCTTAAGTCCGCACCACCAAAAAGCAGCAGGCATTCAGCGGGTTGCCCGTCGCGGCCGGCACGGCCGATTTCCTGATAAAAGGACTCGATGCTCGAAGGCATGTCGTAGCGAACCACCCAACGTACATCGGGTTTATCGATGCCCATGCCAAAGGCGACTGTGGCCACGATGACATCGAGGTCATCGCGGATGAACATGTCTTGGTTTTTCTGTCGTTGATCCGACGATAGACCGGCGTGATAAGCGCGTGCTCGAATGCCCTTTGAAACCAGCTTCTTTGCGATGGCTTCTGTGGTCTTGCGGGTCGAGCAATAGATGATGCCTGAGGTTCCCTCGACTTGGTCCATGAACCGCGTCAGCTGGTCGTAGCCGCCTTCTTTTTCTTCGGCCTTCAGAAACAGATTTGGCCTGTCGAAACTGGCCACGAATTGGGCGCTCTGCGCCAAGCCGAGCGATTGGGCGATATCTTCACGAACACGTGGAGTCGCGGTCGCAGTCAGCGCGATGCAGACCGCGTCCTTAAAGGTCGAGCGCACATCGGCAAGCTGTCGGTATTCGGGGCGGAAATCATGTCCCCATTGCGAGATGCAGTGCGCCTCGTCGATGGTCAGGCAGCTGACTTTGACCTTTCTTAGCAGCTCCATCGTCCGCGGCTGCATCAAGGTTTCGGGCGCCAGGTACAACATCTTTGCGCGTCCGCTGGCGACCGCCTCTTGGTTGGCTGCGTATTCCTCAGTCGACAAGGTGCTGTTCATCACGACGGCATCCACACCCGCGGCGTGAAGCTGGCGAACTTGGTCCTGCATCAACGAAATCAGAGGCGAAACGACCACCGTCAATCCATCAAAGAGCAGAGCGGGAACCTGAAAACATAGCGACTTTCCGCCGCCTGTTGGCATGATGGCAAGCGTGTCGTGACCCGCTAAAACACTGTCGATAACGTCTTTTTGAGTTGGGCGAAACTCGTCGTATCCAAAAACATCACGAAGGATATTTAGGGGAGTCGGCGAGGATATTTTAGGTGAAGGACTGCTCATGCGTGCACGTTAGTTTGGATTAAATCCGAGTGCACGCGGCATCTGGGCCGGGGGGAGCGGTCAGCGGTGAGCAGCGGCCGACCACATCGGGCAGGTCAGTCTACTTAGCCAGGCCAAACGTGTTTCCGCCACCGTCTTCGATGCTGGAGAGGCCACGTCTTGATATTTTGTTTGAGAACACGGTGGAGCTGGTCTCAAGCGTTGAGTTTCCGCGCAGTTTCACGGCGCCGTTGATGGTCGAACCGACGGTTTTGACTCGCGTGTTTCCGCCTGCCGAAATCGCGGTTGGGCCATTTACCGTGCAGCTTTCGAGGATCACGGTGGCGTTGCCGCCCAACTGAACGGCGACCTTGGTGCTGTTGATGACGCTGGCGCGGATGGTCAGCGTGCAGTTCTCCAACGCCTTGACTGTCACCGCTCCGTTAAACGTTGCACCTTCAATCACCATTTCTTTGTCGCCCATGCAGGTGATGGGCTTTTGAGCTTTGGTTTTGGTCGTTGTTTTTGTGACCGTGGTGGTTTTGGTGCCGTTGGTTTTTACTTTGGTTTTTGACGTGTTCACGGTGGTCGAATCCGCGTCGGTCTCGACGTCTGCATCGTCGGTTTTTACGACAGTTTTTCCACCCGTCGTGTCGACTTCGACCCCGCCCACCTTGACGGTTGTCTGTGCCGCGGCCGTCATCGGAAGCATAAGAATGAGTGCAAGAATCCACGTTTTCATACGTTCTCCTGAATGCTGGCCATGTCGGAACATGGCTGATTAAAAATCCCCCAATCGAGATTGGTTGGGGCAGATATATCAGAAGATATTCGGATGCGCTCGCGGTATTCACATTATTTTGACACCTTGCGCCCATGTACCAAGTCGCATTGCGGGCAGGAGGCCCACGCGCCTCATCGCCATCTTTGGCTCCGAATGTTCAGGAAGATTCAGGTGCTTTATTCAACTACGACGCTAAGTTGACTTCATCGATAACAAACATGGAGAAGATCATGAAGGCAGCAGACGTCGTTGGGAAGAATGTGGTTTTGACGGGCACGTTTCAGGGCTTCAAACGTTCGGAGGCCGAGGCCGCGCTCAGCACGATTGGTGCAAACGTGTCGGGTTCGGTTTCGTCCAAAACCGATATGCTATTTGTGGGGGAAAAAGCCGGATCAAAACTCGCAAAAGCAAAATCACTCAAAATTGCGGTCCATGACGAGGCCACACTTGCCGCGCTGCTCGCCGACGTTGAAGTTGACGCTCCGGCAGCAGTGGCCCCTGAGCCCGTCAAGGAAACTCCCGTATCGGCCTTTGCAGGGAAAACGGTTGTTTTGACCGGGACCTTCGTGACGATGAAGCGCTCGGAGGCCGAGAAAGTCATGAAAGAAGCTGGGGCGAATGTTTCAGGTTCCGTGTCCAAAAAAACCGATATTCTGATTCATGGCGATAATGCGGGTTCGAAGCTCACGACGGCTCAGACACTCGGCGTGACGTTGATGACCGAGCTCGAGATGGTCGAGGTGCTCAAGGCCGGAGGCGCTGGTGCCGATGAGCTTGAAGGTGCGGATAAGCTCTTGAAGAAAGCGGCCGCCGAAAAAGCGAAAAACGACACTGAAATGACCGCCGTGGCTGCGGAACTTCGTCTTTTTGTCGCCAACCTGAAAAAACGTCCTGATATCCGTGTGAGGGTGGCGACCTTGGGGCGCAAGGCCTCCAAAAGCGATGTCGAGTACGTTCGCGGACTTGTCCCAGAACTTGCCGATTTCTACGCAGAAATGAACGGCGCACATATCGAGTGGGAGTTTAGCGAACCGAGTGGGGGCGGCTGCCTACGTATTCCGGCCGTGTCGCAGTGGACGAAATTTACGGGCGAAGACGAGCATTGGATGGGATTTGGCGACGACCAACACGCGATGTTGCTCGACGAAATCACTGCTGAAGGAAATACCTGGCTGGTGCGCGACAAGAAGGGCAAGAAGGACCGCCCTGTTCGGATTATCTTCGCGTCTGCCGCCGAGGGCGCCGACGGTGTGGTGCCTGCTGGGTCGATCGCCGAGTATATTCGCAAAGCGATGGAAAATGGGTTCGGCCATTACTGGCCACGTTGTTTCACCAACGCCCAGTACGTCTCGTACGCCGAACAAGAGCAGGCTGTCACCCGTTTTAGGGGCCCGGTCGTCAAACCGTTGCCCGTC
>JBFFMO010000290.1:0-5884 GCA_041554035.1 Allomicrovenator sp.
ATAAAAAAGACCTCGATGCCGTGACCGGGATCAAAGAAGAGCTGGCCGCAGCCCAAAAAGAGGTCGAGGAAGCCACACGTAAGGGAGAAATCGGCCGCGCAGCCGAGCTCAAGTACAGTGTGATCCCCAAGATCGAAAAGGAGATCGAACGTCAGGGTGGTGCTTCCACCGTGGCGAAGGGCAAACGCCTGCTCAAGGATTATTGCGACGAAAACGAAATTGCAGAGGTCATCGCCAGCTGGACCGGAATTCCGGTGAGCAAGATGATGGAATCTGAGCGGGAGAAGCTTCTGAATATGCCTGATCGGCTGCGACAACGTGTCGTGGGTCAGGAGCATGCGATTGAGCTGATTTGCGCAGCGATCTGGCGCTCACGCGCCGGTCTGCAGGACCGTAATCGTCCCATCGGAAATTTCATGTTCGTCGGACCGACCGGGGTCGGAAAGACAGAGCTCGCCAAGGCGCTCTCGGAATTCCTCTTCGACAGTGAAGACGCATTGGTTCGCATCGACATGTCCGAGTACATGGAGCAATCCAAGGTCAACACCTTGATTGGTTCGGCTCGCGGTTATGTCGGAAGCGAGCAGGGCGGCATCCTGACTGAAGCCGTCCGCCATAATCCGTACAGCGTCGTGCTCTTCGATGAAGCCGAAAAAGCCCATCCGGACGTGTTCAATATCCTCTTGCAGGTGATGGACGAAGGGCGGCTTTCGGATTCTCAGGGGCGCCGCATCGACTTCACCAACACGTTGGTGATCCTCACATCGAATGTGGGCAGCCGTAAGATTTTGGACCTGGCAGGCAAAGTCAGTGGCGAGGAAATGACGACCGAGGTCAAAGAGATCCTCAAGGATCATTTCCGCCCTGAGTTCCTGAATCGTTTGGATGCGCCGGTCGTATTCTCGTCTTTGGACAAGGATGCGATTCGTTTGATCGTCGATATTCAGGTCAAGAAACTTCGGAAGTTGCTGGCCGAACAGAAGATGACCATCGACCTGACGGACAACGCCAAAGAATTCTTGGTCACGGAGGGCTACGAGCCCGAATACGGCGCTCGTCCCCTGAAGCGCGCGATCGGGACCTTCATTCAGGATCCTCTCGCCGTAGAAGTCTTGGAGAGCAAATTCGTCGAGGGCGACCATATTATCGCCGACGTCGCGGATACGATGGATCGATTGGTCTTCACAAAAGGTAAGGCGTGAAACCCGGTGATTTTCTGATCGATGCGACTCGTGGCGAACAAAGATTTCGAATCAAAGAACTGCTCTTTGAAGGCAAGAGCTACCAAATCGCTCTGGCGACCGACACGCTGATGGAAGACAAGCTCGTCTGTGTGAAAGCCATCGTCTATGACGAGGCCAAGCTCGACGACAAGAGCTATGTCGCGTCCAGGCGAAAGGCGCTTCACCAAGAGATGACTTTTTTGGCGTTGCAGGCTCACCTTCTGCCCGAACCCCTGGATTGGATTCAGCTCGACGGCTCCGACACAGCGTTGGAGCGCGAGCCCGTGCTTGTGTACGAGTACATGCATGGTGAGACGCTTTTTGACCATGTGACGTCCAAGAGCCCCGAGGGCATGTCGCCGGCTCGAGCGCTCAGAATCACGGCCGAAATCGGTCGTTTTTTAGGCGAGATTCACGAGGAAAAGTGGGTCTTTCGAGACCTCGACCCGCGTCACGTGATCATCAGTGTCGACGACGTGATTCATATGGTCGGGTGCGGGAATGCGACTCCATTTGGGGAACGACCGAACGCCACCAAAATGGACATGAATCCGGCCTACACCGCTCCAGAAATTCGCGGCGAAGAGTCCGGCCAATTCTTGCGGGGCGCGGCTGATATCTACAGCCTTGCTGCGCTCATGAGCTTCTTGTTGACCGGCCACGAGCCTCGAGAGCGTCCGGAGAATCCGCTGACGCGTGAGGCCTACGATAAGCTCAGCGCGCTTGATCCTCCGGGGATTTCGCTCCTGATCGCGCGATGCATGCAGCCGTTGGCAAAAAATCGATTTGCGCGGGTCGAGCGTTTCTTGCCCTTCTGTGACATCGAAAGCCTGCCGACTCCGCAAACCAAGGATTTTGGATTGCTGCAGCTTCCGGCGCCGTGGAGTGGTGCGGAGCGTCCCGAAAATCGGGCGACGCGTTCTACGCTGTCTGCGGGCCCTTTGATTTCGGTGGCGCGGGACTCAGAGCCCAAGCCCGATCAGCCGATCGTCAAGGCGCCGACAGGTTGTCGAGGTATTCTTGTTCGTTTGGGGCTGGCATCGACAGTGATCCTGGCGAGCCTCTCGGCGATCTTGTTTATTGCCAGCTGACCAGCGATCCGACGCTGTATCCATCGTCGCTTCCGAGATTTGCGATGGTGTCGCACCAGACAAAATCAACGCCGTCGCCGTATCGAAACGCGACCTCTGCGTCGAGGGGCAGCGCCGAGGTCGTTGTGACCGAGAAGAGCGCGTTGTTGCTGGCAACACCGTCATATTGGGCCGACAAAACGGTTGGCGAAAACACGCTCATGGGTGGATTGCCTGAGGGGACGATGACGGCCTCAACGACGGCTCCGGCGGGAATCAATCCCGTGACGTCTGTAAATCCCTGAGCGTAGACTTCCGCCGTGATCGTGACGTCTGTGGTGGTGGTCGTGGTGACGTCCGTCGAAGTGATGCCGCACCAGAAATCCAGCCCGGTGTCCGGGATTTCGTTTTCAAAAAGAAACGCGTCGGTTTCGACGATCGAGCGTTGAGCGGCCGGAGTAAGCGGTGCCACTACGGGGTTTCCACTGCCATCGTCGACGTATTGGTTGATTCGCACGACCGAGACATCGACCTGACCTGCGTCGGTTCCCGCGAGCAGGTCGCAGTCCAGTCCAGACGCAGAGTCGACACACGTCATGATTTGGGTTCCGACGCTGACCTGATCCAGAGCAGCATCCAACGCCCAACCTGAGACCGAGACTGTGCCCGATGCCTGATTGGAAGCGACGGAGGGTTGGACGGCTTCAAGCCAGAAACAGGTGCCAGCGTTCATCGGTCCGACCTCAAGAATATCAGAGAGGCCGTGGCGATGGAGGGAGGCTCCAGCGGCCTCCGGCGAAATTTGCGTGTCGGGTTGTCCGTCTTCGCCCAGTAATAGCGAGGTGTTCGCGCCTTCATAGAGCACAGAGTCGACCGGGATCGAAGCGCTGGTTACGTCGGAGGCGAGTTCAAAAAACAGACCGATGCCGTCCGATGCGGCCCCGCCGTTTTGAAGCGGTGATGAAAAAAACGTGGTCATATCAAACTCGGCAAAGCCGTTTTCAACCGTGCTCGCCGGCCCACCGACCACAAAGCACCCACCGGGTGGGATGATTCCGCTGAGTTGTAGGACCGATGCTGCGAGGCTGCTGCCGCCAGCCCCGAGTGAGAAATACTGCAGGTCGATGAAGGTCTGGCCTGCGTTGTAGAGTTCGACGTATTCCAGTCCATCGTCGGCATTTGCCGCGTCGTAGAAAACCTCATTGATAAGCAGGTTTTCGGTGTCGACAGCCACGACTGAGACCGTCGCGGCATCCATTCCATCGGCGTTCAATGCCGCCAACGTGAACGCCGCCGATCGGGTCGGGGTGACGACGATGGAATCCGCATCAACATTGAGGGCAGACACATCGACGGACACGCCTAAATCGTCGGTCAGCGTCAACGAAGTGGCGTCATTGGTTTCCCAGGTCAGGGTCACGCTTTCGCCAAGACGAATCACTTCACTCGACACCGTGAATGTGGAGACCTGAGGCAAGATTGGATTCACGGTGATGTTCAGCGAACCCGAAACAGGCCCGCGGAAGCCTTGCGCGGTAAGCGTGCACAGCGACGAGCCCAGAAGCCCGACCGAGACGTTCCCGCCGGTAGGGGCGAGCGCAGAGATGTCGATGGGCGTAGACACGAGCGTGACGTCGTCGGTGCACTCAAGCGCCGCACTCGTGGCGCCCGGGGCGACCCACGAAAGGGTTGCCTGTTCGCCAGCGTTGATGATGGGATTGGCGGCGGTGAAAGACGAAATCGTGACCGGTGTTCGCACCAAAACCGAAATGGTCGAACTCAGGCTGGCCGGCAGACCATTCGCGGTCAACGTGTAGGTCGTGCTTTGCGTGGGATTGACGATCACCGAGTCAGCGCTCACCGTTTTGGTGCTGATGTCGATGGCCCCGGTCGAGCTGTCCAAAATCAGCGAAGTCGCGTCGGTGGTTGTCCAGGTGAGGGTTACAGGTTCTCCCGCAGCGACTTCGGTTACGTCCGACTCAAACGACGTGATGGCGACGCCTACGACGGCATCCACAAAGATGTCGGCTGTGGTTTGTCCTCCAGCGTTCGACGCGGTCAGCGTGAAGGTATGAGGGCCGTCGAGCAAGACGGTCACTGAGTCAGCGACCGGCGACAAAGCCGTCAAATCGATGCTGTTGCCTGCTTCGTCCACCATCGAGATGTTCGCCGCGCGGGTCGTCGACCACGAAAGCTGAGCGGTGCTGCCGATGGCTACCAACGAGACATTTGAGGTGAAGCTGTTGATCAGGGGAGGGGCCGGCAGAAGCGTCACGGTTTCGGTGGCGCTGACCGACTCTGCGGGATTCGAGGCGGTCAGGATGTAGGTGGTGGTCAGTGTCGGCGAGACGACGGCACTTCCCGAAGCCGACGTCTGATTTCCGACGTCGACGTTATTTCCCTGCGAGTCCCGGATTCCAAAATTTGATGTGTCGCCCGAAATCGCCCACGTCAGTGTGGTCTGGGCGCCGGGTATCACGGCCGCCGGAGTGGCCTCAAACGTATCAACGACGATCGCTTCAAAGACCTCGACCACGAGGTCCTGCGTGATGCTTCCCTGCTGGTTGGTGGCCGTCAGGGTATAGGTCGCGGTTTGAAGCGGAGTGACTTCGAGACTGCCAGAGTCGTCGCTCGACTCCAAGAGGTCCATGCCATCAAGGCTTATCTTGATGGATTCGGTGTTCGCGACTTCCCAACGTAATTGGGTCGATCCGCCACTTGTGAGGCCGGTGCGAAGGGCTGCAAATAGGGTGATTTGGGGATTGGCATCCAAGACCTCGATCCCGACTTCCTTTTCGGCCTCGGAAGTTGGGTTTTGAACGAGCAAGCGATATCGAACACTCGATTCGGGTCACACCTCGAGGCTGCCCGCTTTGAGGTCTTCGGTGTCGAGCGTGACGACCAATCGGTCGGAGTCATCAACAATTCGGCCCGTTGTCGCGTGGTCTGTCGTCCAGGTCAGGCGAGCTGATCCGCCAAAAGAGATCGTGGTGGCTGAGGTCTCGAATGAAGTGATGACAGCGTCGTCTTGCGACACTTCAAGGGTGACGCTCGCCTCGGCATCACTTGTCCCATCCGATGCCACAAGCTTGAACACCGAAGTCGCTTCGACGGTAACTTCGAAGGTGCCAGACGCGATTTCGGCGGCGGGAATCTCGTAGATCAGCGTGTCGCCCTGGAAGAGCTGGGCTGAGGTGGCAAATTGAATCTGCCACTCCAACTCTGAAGGCTCGCCGGGCTGCACAACTAGAGTCGTCGCGGTGAACGACTCGATCGTCAATTCGCCAGGTTTTTCGACGCACTGTTCGACGACGCAAATATAGCCGTCTCCACAATCGGTGTTGCGCTCGCAATCCGCGGAGTTGGGATCGGTACTGCATCCCACCATAACGGTGACCATTAGGCCAAAGAGTACCCATAGGTTTTTCATAATCATTCCGCTTACGGATCGCAGGCGTCTCCCAATCCGTCCATGTCGGTATCGAGTTGGTCTTCGTTGGCTACCAACGGGCAGTTGTCGCAGGCATCGCCCAACGAATCAGCGTCAGAGTTCATCTGGTCCTGATTGTCGACCAACGGACAGTTGTCGCA
>JBFFMO010000291.1:0-5880 GCA_041554035.1 Allomicrovenator sp.
AATCGCTGGTGGGTTGGTCGTCCATCAACGCTTCCAAAATCACGCCATCGGCGGTGCGATTCGACTGCAGAATCAAATAACCACCGTCGACGATATTGCTCGCAAAATGAGCCGCACCAGAGGTTTCGGTCACTCGGTTGTTTAGGAACCTGCGGATCTCGGCCAATTCAGGCGCCGATTTATCCGACGTAAACACGCCCAAAAGCCAGCCCACTGATTCGAACGATAGTTTTTCCAAAGAACCACCACGACGAAGCACGTCGCGCGCTTTGGCCAGGTCGTAGTCTTTGTTCAGGCCACGAACATAAAGGGCGTAAGCGATGATATGGAGGCGCGTATATTCCGAATAATAATGCGGAATATAATTCTCGATATTCGCCAAATATTGCCCCATTTTTCGCATCGCCTGATCCGGAACCGTATAACCTTTCTGTTTGGCGCGGGTCAGAGCGTGTGCGGCATGCAAAGTGATATAGGGCCAAGATGGCTGCCCACGACGCCATAATCCAAACCCACCATCGTAGTTTTGGCGGTCGACCAATTCTTCGATATCACGCTCCATCGAGCGTTTGATCTCCGCAGCTGACGGCATGCCTTCGGCCTTAAATGCGCTCAAGACATCACGCAACGCAGCGACCGAAATCATGCGCGAAGAAATCTGTTCGGCACATTCATATTTGTAGGCGTAGACGTACAAAAACGCGTCGGTCAGGGCTTGCATCGCGGTCGAAGAGGTCGTGATTTCAAGGCCACCAAATTGGGTCCAGACTTCACCGGGCATTTTCACAGGTTGAACCACCGCGCCGTTATCAATCTGCCCGTAGGTGGCAAACGCCTCGCTTGTGGCGGGTGTCCAAACGGGCAGGTCGATTTCCGCCGCGTCGCTCCACGAGCCCGCCGATGCTCCCACCTGGAAGCGAGCTCGACCAGCTTCGTCGGTGGTTGCGGGGAAACGAACTTCAACGCGGTCATTGGCCGGAACCGTGACCATCAATCCTTGTCCTGCTGTGTAGATAAGGTTCGAAGCACGCGTCGCGACCGACACGGTCATGGGCTGGTCGGTCTGGTTTTGCAGCACGACTGGCAGCTCAAATTTGTCGCCGAAATTCAGGAAACGCGGGGCACTTGGTCGCACCATCAAAGGCAATCGAGCTGTGATGGAGCTTTGTCCGTGTCCGAATTTCTTTCCGCCTTCAACGGCGACCGCCATGATTCGATAGCGAGTCAGGTTATCCGGCATCTTCACGTCGACTTTGGTTTCTCCCTTTGCATCCGTTTTTACCGCTGCATAAAAGCCGGCGAGCGGGTTGAAATTGGACCGAACCGCAATCGGAGCGTTGGGATCTGCGGCTGATGCCGAGCCCGATAGTTGCCCAAGTAGCCCCGCCGAGTCACCCATCGCAGAATCATCTTTTGCCATCTCGCGTTCGGCCGACGCTTCCTCCATCGGCGCTGGCGCTGCCATGGGCATTTCCATGCGGTTGCCCTTTTTATCTGCGGGAGCACTCTTAGTCCGTCGCGACTTCATTTTAGACGGAGGCGCCGTGGTGTCCGGTGCCGGACCAAAACCAGCAGGGTCGATCAATTCAACCGAGAGTCGCGAGTGTTTTTCGCTGACCCCGGGGCCCTTGGAGCCATAAAACACGGCCATCGGATCGGCCATTTGATAGCCACTTAAGGACAAAATTGCTTCGTCGACGACGATGATGGCGACCTCGGCATTGGAGACCGGTTTACCCAAATTATCTTTGACCTGGATGCTCACGGCTGTCTTGGCACCTGGTTCGGTTTTATCCGTCGCCGGGGTGACCTCGACCTCAAGCGTTCGTTCGTAGGGTGGCACTGGGAGGTTGATATCGCCGCCAGCAATCGCGGGCCGTGTGGGCAAGGTGGTATCGACTTCGCCTTTTGAATCAAGGCGAGGGGCTTCTCCGACCAGGTCGATCGAGACCCAGAGGTTGGGGATATGGCCGCTCTTGATCGGAACCGTGACAACCTTGGTCGACTCTTCCATTCGGAATCGTTTTTGTTCGACCATGCCGTTGCGACGGATGCTCATCACGACTTCTGCAGGCACAATCGGTGAGCGCACCAGAATTTCAGCAGTTTCACCCGGTTTATATTCGTCTTTGTCTGGAATCAGATCGACCGTTTCCATCGTGACAGTGCGCGATACCGGTTGTTTTCCGCCCGAAACCCAACGCGTAATTTCGGTGTAATTTCGCCGTCCGTCATCGTCGGTGGTGGTCGCGGAAATCTTGTAGGTGCCGCCTTCTTTGGTTTGGAAAACACATTTGTGTTCCGTGGCTTCGGTCACAAAATCGCATTTCTGTTCGTCGACGATTTCTTCGTTGTATTGACCGCCCTTCCACGAATATTTCACACGTCCGGCACGGATTTTAACTGGCCGACCGGTGGGATTCACACCATCCACGTCGGACACGGCGGCGAAGATCTCCAGGGGCACGCCTTTTTCGACAAAATAGCGTTCCGACCGCATGCCGACGTAATATTCGCTTGGGTGAACCAACATGGTCGCACTGCCCGTCCAGGCTTGTCGATTCACGTCCATCACCGTTCCCTGAAGCGAGACAGTCATGGGGCGTGGAGGCTCAGAGGCTCCGAAATCGAGTTTCAAGAAATGGTCGCCGGCAGCATCTGTTTTGGCGGCCAGACTTGCATAGGAGCCTTGTCCCGAGACACCACCGCTACGCCACCACGGAACCCACATTCCAAACGTGTATTTGGATTGATTGGGCGGCGTGAATGACGAGGGCATCGCGTTGAGGCTCCAGGTCACTTCTGCGTTCGGCAGTGCCCCGCCGGCGTAGTACTTGGCCTCGAGTCGCGCCGACGCATCAGCGTTCGCGTAAAACGGCCCTGGCGGAACATGAACCGAGACTTCAAATTCCGGTGTTCGGAACTCCTGAATTTGGAACGAATGATTGTAGACCGTGTTCCCGGCAGGCACGCCGCTGGCCGAAATTTGAACCCGTGCGTTCCCAAGGTTGGGGGTCTCGGGCAATTTGAAATTAAAATCAAATCCGCCAAGTGTAGTGGTGTCGGCCATACCTTCGGTGATCTTGTTATTGAATGCGTCGAAGGCCACCCAGGTAATTTTAGGAGTTCCGGGCGCCAGACTGACGTCTCCGCCCTTGCGGTAGTCGATGTTGCGGACCCAACCCTTCAGATGAACTTCCTCTTTGGGTTTGTACATTTTGCGGTCGTCAAAAACGAACCAGGCAAGGTTGTCGCCAGGGCTGCCTTTGGTGATGCCCGAATCATAACGCTCGGGAATCATCGCGACGTCGTCACCCTTGGTGGCCAAGACGTAGCTTCCCTTGCCTTCCTTGTTCGTAAGCCGAATCGAACCCGTTCCATCAGTCGATGTCAGCGTCGTCGCGCCAGTTGGAAATAATGTGAATTCCACGCCATTTACCGGTGCGCCCGTGGACAGGTCATTCGCCCAAACCAACGCTTCTTCGTAGTCGTGGAAAACATCGACACCAAGCTTGGTGGCGTTCAACCAACTTCGAACCATCGGGATATAATCAGGGTCCGGCATCTGAGAGCCTTTGGTGGCTCGCGCTGGTTTCAGCTCGATGATGGTGTGGCCCAGGCCGTTTTTGCCAAAGACATCTTTGAGGTCGAGGTTGGTCTGAACCAACTCGTCGGGTTTGGACTTAATCTTGACCTCGACATCGATGAGCTTGCGGCCCGGCGGCGTCTTGCGCTTTTTACCGTAATAACGCCAGTCATCCATGTACTCGCGATAGGCGTCCCAATCCGCCGGAACGACCTTCCATGCCTTCAGCCGCACAGCATCGTAATTGATCGAATAAAATGTAAATTGTGGGCCCGATTTGGGGTCCAAAACGATGAACTCACCCGAAGCTGCTGTAAGGCTGGGGTCAGCCGCACCGACCTCAAACGAATAAGATTGGTCCTTGCCCAGAGTCTGCCCAAAAATATCCTTGAGCCCGGCTTTCAACGTCACCTTGTAGGTACGACGGCCGGGCTTAAAGCCCGACACACCCAGATATTGGCCAGATTGCTGAATCGTCATCGCCGCAAAATCTGGTGAGACCTCGACCAGGCTGTCTTCGAATGCCGAGTCTTCCAAAGGATTGGAAAACTGGAACGAAAACGAGTCGTAAGGACGGCATTCGCCCCAACCACAGCGATGGTCCGTCACCAATAATGGACCGTAGGTCTGGAAATAAAAGCTCTGGTCATTGGCCGTCGTTCGCGGCCCCTCGGCCGACGGTGCGCCTTTGGTCAGCACCACCTGAATGCTCGAATTATAAGGCATGTCGTTCACGGGAACGACGACCATGTAACGGCCTGGCTGCGCCTGATCGACGTAAGACTTGATGGTCTCGTCCGCCTGGATCTTGTCGGCATTCGCGATACGGACCGGAATCAAACGGTCTCCGACACGAACCTGAATATGCTCAAGCATATCGGTCGGGTTAATCTTTTGATCGAACCCAAGGAAAATCGGCTGATCCAGTCGCGTTGGACCATTATTGGGGAAATAATTCTGCAAGGTCACAGGAGGCGTGCTGAAGGTGAAACTCACCTCCTCTTCCAGCGCCCCACCCACTTTGGACTTGGTTCCTGCCGGAATCACGACCTTGTATTCGGTGGCCATCGGCATGTGTTCGGTGGTCGGTTCAAAAAGCAGCGTCTTGGCACCGATCCAACGCCAATTTCCTTCGGGCATGGGCGTGAGCTGAACCGGCACACCCTGCGCAATCGTCTCGGCATGCGACGTCACTTCGACCATAGGTTGGTCGAAGGTCACGCTCAGTTTTGCGGCAACTGGAATTTCACCTTCAGGCGCGGATCGCAATACTTTGAGCGCGCCATATTTCACATCGACAGCGTCAGGCCGAGCCCGCTCACCAGGCGGTGGAAACTCCGTCGTGATCGTCTCGCCGGTCTTGGGCGGAGGCAACGAATCACCGCGTTTGGCAAAATCCTTGCGGTCCGACATCTCGGATTTCAGCGGCGATAGGCGCGCCAAAATCTGCTGAATCACTGGCTCAGCCAGCGCCGAGGTCTTAGGGCGACTCAAGGACTCGGAGGTTTCGGATGGGGCATTTCCATCGCTGGCAGCGATGGTCATTTGATCGAGCTGATCTGGATCTACAGGCTCGAAACTCTCGAGCGTGGCGACCGGCCTTTCGCGGAATTGTGTCCCGGTGTCGGTCTCGCCAAGCTTCTCGGTGTCGCCCTTATGGGTCCCACAGGAAGCCGTGATCGCCAAGAACGCCAAAGCCAGAAGCGCTGATTGCCTACGCATATTTATCTCGTCCTAAAGGTCATGATTGCCCGCAGTGTCTAACGAACACACCCTGCATGCAACGAACCTGAAGGCTAAAAGATCTTCAGTAGGTGCCGATCGCGCGCTCTTTTCCGGGCAGGATCTCCAGACAGGTCGTCCAATAGCCCGTCAGGACGGTCTCCACGAATTCCTCGGGAAGCTCAGCTTCGCGCATCTCTTCGGCCAGCGCGACGTGGTCGTAAACCAGGCGCCGCGGCGTGACCTGAGCGGTATCGGTGTCGACCAACACATAGTCCACCAAGGTCGTGCCGTCGTTGGGCGGACGACCGATCACGCCCACATTCACCACGGTCTTGCCCGACGGAAGCTCACGCACCCAGGGGATCCCGGTATGGGTGATGAACATCAAGTCGGCTTCTGCCTCGTTCATGAGGTATTCCAAAAATCCATCCGGACATTGGGATTCCCACAAGAACTCGTTGACCCGACGGGGTGACCCGTGAGCCATCAGGACTTTTTTGCCAGCCCAAACATGTCGAAATTCGGTGGGTAACTCTTGCAGCCAATCTTTATTAGCGTCCGAAGTGTTG
>JBFFMO010000292.1:0-5868 GCA_041554035.1 Allomicrovenator sp.
CGATGACGCCCCCGAACGCCTTGCTTTTACTGCACGAGATCATTGGTCGCGAAAAACCAAGTTCCGAAACGTCCGGCGAGGCAGGGTTAGACACGGTCGTTCGTTGCATTCAGGACAATACAGGCAGCACAAATCAACCGCTCATCGCGTCCAGCGGGCTCTCGATCCAATACGCGATTTTGATGGGACTGGTCGAGTACGCGATGATCCAACACGCGGGCAAACCCATCTGCTTGCTGATCCCGCCAAACTGCTATGGTGGCACCAACGATCAGGCCCGACGTGTCGCCGCTTTGGTACCAAGCGTCACGATCGTCGATATGTTGGTGGATGGCGGGCAGGATATGACCGCGAGCATGGAAGCAGCCCTAGAAACGGTCGCCGAACGCGATGGTGTGCCGCTGGTGCTCGCGGAGATTCCGACCAATCCCCGCGTCGAAGTGCCCGACATGACTGAGTTGGCAGTGGTGCTGACCAAAAACCGGCAGACGCCAGAGGGCGCGACGGCGGCGCAAGCCGTGTTCATGGTGGACCAGACGTTTTGCCCGAACGTGAAGCTGCTCGGCCAAGGCAACGAGCTTGCCCCCGTCAAAACCGTGTCGTTCTCAAGTGGTTCTAAGTTTCCCAGTGGCGGCTTGTGTGTTGCCGGGTATTGCGCATTCAATGACGCCGCCAAAAACCTGCTCCCCTTCATTTCGGCCCACTTGACGTTGTCCGACAATGTTGCTGTCGCCCATCAGATCGAAACTCTGGCCACCTGCATGCCGTCGATGCCCGTACGTGTGACTCAGGCCTACCAGAACGCCCGAGACTTCGTGGCACATATTCGTCGCGTGTTACCCAAGGCCAAGATCAACTTTGTCTCAGACGCGCTTGCCCAGCAAGGCTTTACGCCTTCGGTGTTTTCATTGGATTTGCCCGCCCAGGTGGAAGCTCAGCCTGTCGAGGACTATGCTGAAAGACTTGAAGCCCGCAAACGCTTGCAGAACATTCAACTGATCGAGCACATGGTCTCCCGCAACCCCGAAGCGTGTAAGCACTGCGTGAGTTATGGGCAGTTAAAAGGCTCCTATTGGACCATTCCAGCGACATCGACGCAGGGCACCACCAAGGAGAGCGACAAGGACTACATCGTTCGCGTGGCCTTATCCCCTGATGTCGACGTGGACAAGCTGAGTCGGTCGTTCACCGAGTTCTGCCAGGAAACCCTGACGGCCCCATGAAGCTTGAGTTTTTGTACCGCTTCGCGTCCGAGGACCTCAAGCACGATGAACTCTTCGCCGCCTGTGTGGGTATGAGCCGAGAATTTGGAGTTCGGCGCATACCGCACGATGGAAGTGGCGCGAGCGACCTCGTCACCGATTCGGTCGAGCATGCGTCGATGGACGCCCGGCATCGGCGACGCCGTCCACTCGACCTGGTCGGAGTGAACGACCACACGTTTGGTGAAGTCTGCGTTTAGTTCCATGGGAATTCCTCCGTAGCAAAGCCAGGCGGGAGCCTGGCGGACCAAGCACATAATCACAGGGCCAGGCGGCCTAGTGTACCAATCAGACAGCCGCGTCTTGCAGCTTCTTGAGCATCCGGTCGCCGGTGGTCAGGATCTCGTTCAGAAGTGAAGTACAGCGCACCTCAGCGCGTTCTGTGAAGCGATCCAGAAGCTCGCGGCGTTCGGGATGTTTTTCCGATTCCGCCAAGACAATTTCCGAAATTGCCTGGTCGGCCAAAATCTTGGTCAAGCGCTCGGCGTGCAACATCGCGAAGGCGAAGTCGCGTTTGGGATCCCAGTCGGTCTTCACAAGTTTCACCCAATCCGCGACCGGCAGTCCTTTTACCGTCTTGAATTTATCGACGACGGTTTTTTGAATCAGGTGTTGTTGGGCCTGAAGCGCCATGACTTCGATGCGCGCGACCCGGCGCGCCAGCGGATCGCGAACTGACGCGGCTTTCCAGCGCGCCTGGACCAGACTTTTCACAAAATCTTGCGGCGCTTTCATGATGATGGCGAGCGTGTCTTTCATGACCATGAGCGCCTGGATCTGGCTTGTTCCCTCGTAGATCGGCATCACCATCGCATCGCGAAGCAGTTTTTCGGCGCCATATTCTTTGGTGTAACCCACCCCGCCATGGATTTGAACGCAGCGCTGAGCAAACTCCACGGCGGCTTCTGAGGACAAATATTTAAAGAGCGGCGTAAACCGGCGTGATTGCGCCTTATGACGGGCTTCTTCGTTGCGCAGACTCTTGATTTCGGATTCGCTGAGCGCGGTATTGCGGCGAAGGTGGATGCCGATTCGAAACGCCATCTCCTCATTAAAAGCCGACGCAAATCCTAGCGAGCGAAGACCGGCAGTTGTGGACTCCATTTCATCCAGATAATCCGCGATCATCTCGTGGCGGTCGATGGTTTTGCCAAACGCCTTGCGCTCCGCTGCGTACTCGCGCGCCAATCTGGTCGAAGCTTCGCAAAGTGCGACGCCCTCAAAACCGACCCCGATTCGGGCATTATTCATCAACAACAACATCTGGCGGAACCCGTCGCCGCGCTCACCAATCAATTGTGCCGGTGCGTTTTCGAACGAGATCGAACAGGTCGGAGAGCCATGATGTCCAAGCTTTTCTTCGAGGCGGTCGATTATGGCAAATCGAGTGCGGGTGCCATCGGCGTGGTCTTCGTAGGCGGGCACAAGGAATGTCGACAGACCGTTGAGGCCCATCTTCTTGTCGTCGGGAGCCTCGGTTCGCGCGATCACGATATGGTACTTGGCGTGGCCCGACGTGATGAAGATTTTCTGGTCGGTCAAAAACCAATTGCCGGCTTCATCTTGTTCGGCGCGTGTGCGCAACGCCCCCATGTCTGAGCCCGCGTCAGGCTCGGTGATATCCATCGCGCCCCACGCGTTTCCTGTCATCATGTCGCGAATTTCCGCGTCGAACCGGGTCTTAAGAATTCGGCCGTCCTTGAACTCGGTCGTTCCCTCGGACATCGAATAAACGAGCAACGCCATCCCGATTCCAAAATGGAAGCTGTGATGGGTCATCACCGAAACATCGGCGCGAGCAAACATCTCGGCGCAGGCCATGGTGATGATATGCGGCGCGTTCATGCCGCCAAGCTCGCGTGGAAAACCCAGACCGTGGAGTTCAAGCGCCTTAATCTGGTCAAAAATCTGCGTGAACTCTTTGGGGTGTTGAACCTCACCGTCCACCAATTCGGGCTTGTTTTTGTCGATGGCAGGCACACGGGGCGCGATTTCGTCGGCCACAAATTGCCCCACCATTTGCAGGACTTCTTTATAAAAATCGAGGGCGTCTTCCAGATTCTCGTGGCCGTCAGTCTGCCGGAATTTGTCTTCGGTCAGTTCCACCAAGGGGCGCCAGTCGATAGAGCGCTCGATATGAAATTGCAGATCGGCGTTGTCGGTATAAAAATTACCCATGATTTCCCTCCAAATAATCGTCAACAAATAAGGCTGTGCGGGCGATTCGAGTCACCTCAAGAACCTGACGTTCCACGGCTGAATCGTCGCCCGTTGTATGAAAGACATGAGCGGTAGCGACACCGCCGATCACCATCTGAATCACATTCGAGATGTAGACTTCTGGGTCGACTCCAGGGCGGATCAACCCATCGATTTGTCCGCGACGGATATAATCAGCCAACAAGGCAATCCAGGGCGCCAGGAACCCTCCAAGCTGCGAGCTGAGTTCCTCGGGCCGGTCCAGAATCTCGCGATAGAGCAGACGGGCTCGAGATGGATCTGTGTCAAAAAACGCGATGACCTCGGCCACCAGCGCTTCAAAACGACGTTCGCCCGTGGTCGCTGCATTCAGAATCTGAGGCAGGACTTCGGCCCAGTGGTCCATGAGTCGCGCCAATACAGCGTCGCGAAGCACGGCTTTGGATGCATAGTGATAGAGCAATGACGGCTTACGAATGCCCACGGCCTCGGCGATAACCTGCAACGACGTGCCGTCATAACCGCGCTCCGCAAATAATCTATTTGCCGCATCTAGGATTTGAATGGGTACACTTTCGTTCATGCCGCCTACCGACTGGTAGGCAATCATCTACCACTTGGTAGACACCTGTGCAAATCGAAGGAAGCCCTGCGGGAACCGGACCACGGGATAGACGAGGATTTGAAAGTCTAGAATTCAGATATCTTGGAGGCGCCGAATTGAAACCTCACTGTTTCTTCGGCCGTGGACATCATGAGCGTGCTGTCCAGCCCGTGTGTGCATTGCCAGTCATATACAGTCCACTCACTCTCGCCGCGGTGAAGCCGACCGCTGACACACCATCCGTTATTGGGAAGGACGCGACACGAATACTCAAGTTGGACATCGGAACCTTCGACGGTGCTTGGCTCACCGTAATTGGAAATACAGCTTCCCCGTATCGTGCGTTCGGTACCCCAATCTTCCTGAGCGTTGTCTCGGAGCACAAATTCGAGCCCCAGCTCTAACTCCCCTCGAATTGACTCGTTGGGATCAAGACTTAGCGCCTCCGCGCTGACATCGTCATGGACGTCGTGCCCGTTTGAATGTGCGTCCGCGTCTTCACCTACACCAAGGTCTATGGCCGTATTCGACTCTAATATCACGTTCTTCGAAGCGTCTGGGCTATCGGGCTGCTCACATCCAAGGGGGATAAATATCACCGACAAAATACTCAAAAATGATCGTGCAGACATTTTCCCTCCAAGTTGAAAACGGCAGGGCAAAACTACCCTCGATCCGATTTAGAACCAAGTACTTAAGCACTCAAATCACAGGCCAAAACGCTTCTGGACGGTCTTTGATTACAGACAGCATGCCCGCGGACCCGCAGATAACCTTTGCGGGCGCGATGCCCGCGCATCATCAGGCTGCAGGATGTTTGTGTATGATCAGGCTGTGGGTGCCTTGGCAAAGGGCAGATGGCCGGTTTTCATCCAAATGATTGCGCCTTCCGGACCAGCTACGGCGTGCAGTTTGGCGCCCTCAGGCAAGCGCAACCAATCCAACTTCTGCAAGGTATCACCGCCTTCAGACAATGAGCCGGACAGCACCAGAAGTTCGCCACCACCCTCAAGCGCATCGGTCAGGACGGCGCCAGCAGCGAGCCTGCGATAGGTCACGGTCTCTTGAGCGTCCTTGTGCAAGATGACATGTCCATCCTTGGCCGCTGCATCCATGTCGACCCGGAACTGGTTGCGGTCATCCATTTCGAATTGCCACAACTTCACAAAGATGATGCAGCCCTCGGCCGACCCCGGTGTGTGTGACGTGGTGGGCGGGTTACGGACGTAGGTGCCCGCAGGATAGTCACCGTGTTCATCCTGAAAAACACCTTCAAGCACGATGAATTCTTCGCCTCCCGTATGGGTATGAGCCGAGAAATTCGATTTTGGCGCGTAGCGCACGATGCTGGTGGCGCGCGCCACCTCTGCGCCGATCCGGTCGAGCATGCGCCGATGCACGCCGGGCATGGGCGAAGCGCTCCACTCCAGCTGACCAGAATGGACAAGAACCCGTTGGGTGAAGTCTGCGTTTAATTCCATGACTTGGCTCCTTTCGATCTTCAATATCCTAATTTTTCCGAGTGGCTGGCGTCACAAGCGCGGCGCCACAGAAGGGCCGGATCCCGGTGGACCAAAAACAGGCAGGCAGGATGCCTGCTTACCAAGCACAACGCCGACAAACTGAAACCCGACGACAACCTGAAACCTGAACCCTGAAACCCGAAACCCGAAACCCGACAACCTGAAACCTGAAACCCGAAACCCGAAACCCGAAACCCGAAACCCGAAACCCGAAACCCGAAACCCGAAACCCGAAACCCGAAACCCGAAACCCGAAACCCGAAACCCGAAACCCGAAACC
>JBFFMO010000293.1:0-5858 GCA_041554035.1 Allomicrovenator sp.
AAAAGCATCGACCTCGACCACGATCGAAATCATCCACCACATCAATCCCCACACGTAATACGGCACCGCAAGGGCGTGTTTTTCGCGGTGGTAAACTGCTGCTGCGCCAAATCCCGCGAGCGAGATCAAAAAACCACTCATGAATATGGGGTTCAAAATCGCGGATGCGTCTTCTGGATTATGGATGTTGGCGTAGAGCAGGCCTGCCAGCAAAAATAGGATTGGGCCCACTGCCTGCAGCCAGAAATTCTTGTCGCGCAGACCAAGCCACCCCATGACGAGGCCTTCGATCGCGAAGATCCCCGCGGTTGTACTGGCCGAGAACGCCAAGGGCACAGCGAGCGTAGCAAACACCAGCGCAATCGCGGCGTGGTAGCGCCCGAGTGTTTGGTGTTCGGTGAACCGAATCAAAGCCCCGCCCAGCGCGGCGTTGATAAACGCCACTGCGAGCGCCGCAAATGCCAAAGGCAGCTGTTCTTGGAAAAGCAGCGAGAGCGCGAGGTACGAAAAGAGCGGATTTCCAAAAACCAGAATGCCGTCGATGACGCCCGGTGTCCCACCCTTTGCCGACCGTGAGTTGAACACGGGAATCAAAAGGTAGAGCACGTAGTAAATGACGACGAAGGGCAATGTGGTCCACAGTTTGTCCTCGGAATATTGGAAGACGCCCCAGAAGAGTCCGATGCCAAACGTGAAGAAAAACCCGAGCAAATTGAGCCAGCGCCATGGCTTAAACCAGGCAACAACCATCACGACGACATTCAGGACCGCGTAATACGAAAAGAGCGCGATATAATTGCCTGACCCGCTACTGATGAGGAGCGGCGACGCAAAGCCTGCAAGGAGTGCGAGCACCACAAGAGCGCTCGAATTTTGAAGAATGGCCAAGGCACCGGCTGAGGCAACCAGCACCAGAGCGAGTACGAGTGCGGGCGTAGGCGGCAGCAAGTCGTAGAACTTGAACGCCGAAAAGACGGTCATCAAGAGGATGCCGATTCCGCCGCCCTGAAGGCTGAGGCCGAAAGCGCGGCGTTTTGTGCGCTGCAACCAGCCAAATCCAAGACCGGCGAGCCCGACGACCGCGATACCTGCGAGCCGGAACTCGATTGGGAACGAGAACCAACCTTCGCTCGCGCCGTATTGAATCAGCGCTGCAAAACCGACAAACATCACCAGGATGCCGACCACGGTCAGGATATTGTCTTGGATCAAAACCAGTGGTGAAGGTTTTGGAGGGCCACTTGGCGCGCGACGAGGCGGTGCGGGGGCGCGGCGGACTGGCGGTTCTTGCGTGGCGTCGACCGATGGAACGTCTCCCGGTTCTTGCGTGGCATCGACCGATGGAACGTCTCCCGGTTCTTGCGTGGCAACGTCTCCCGGTTCTTGCACGGCATCGACCGATGGAACGTCTCCCGGTTCTTGCGTCGTGGCAACGTCTCCCGGTTCTTGCGTGGCAACGTCTCCCGGTTCTTGCGTGGCATCGACCAATGGAACGTCTCCCGGTTCTTGCGCGGCAACGTCTCCCGGTTCTTGCAACGCGTTGAGCGGCACGGTTCTTCGGGGCGGCACAAAGCGCGGGGCGTCGGGCGCCGCAGGCAGTTCGATTTGTCTCTGAGCGGTAGCCTGAAGGTCATTGACCTCGGCCTCAAGCTGGCGGACACGGCGAACAAGGCCTGGCACCACGAAGAGGAGGTATAAAAGTCCAAAGGGCACCAGTGCCAAAAGGACCAACACAAATATCGCCAACATCACTAATAGCGGTTCCATATTCACTCCAGCCAACATTCAACGTGAAATGAATCGCAAGAAGGGTACCAACCGGCCTTCAACCAAAAACCCATGATTATGATGGGCCTAAGGACGTTGCTCGCCGGATGGGAATACAATCTATGTACACTGGGCATACATTGGGCGTCCATCAGCCAGCGTTATCGGGCCTAAATGCCCGTTCGGACCAGCGTTTTCAGGAACTTTCAGTCGAATGGTGCACGGCATTTTGTTATCAATCGACCAGGAATACAGGAGATGCACATGAAGTACTCGATATTATTGATTGCAGCGCTGGCGATGGTCGGTTGCGGTGACGACGTCGGCAAAGGCAAGGGCAAGAAAACGACCTTCGAGCCCGACGCCGACATCACTCAAGATGCCGGATACGACACCGACGAATCGGATGCGGATGCGGGCTTCGAACCCGACGCTGACAACGATATATCCGAGTCCCCATGCAATCTGGTCGACTGCATCGAGAACTCTTCATGTGTGGTCGTCGAAGGACTGGCGGTCTGCGAATGCAATACCGGTTTTGTCTCTACAGGTGACGCGTGCGAGCCTCCAAACGATGCACCGGTCATCACCAACCTGCCCGCGCAAGAGGTCGGCAAACGCGGTGAAAGCGACACGTATACGTTAACCGCAACCGACCCCAACCCAGACGATACACTCAGCTTTGGATTGGTGAGCACGACCTGCCCCTTTGATGTTCAGGTGATCGCCGATACGGGTGTGATGACCTGGCAATGCCCAGCGACGACAACCAGCTGTCAGGCATTTTTGCAGGTCGAGGACGACGCGGGTCTGCGCGACGAAAAGGGGCTTTCGATCCAATGTGTTCGAAGTCTCCCGGTCTTCAACACCACGCCTTCGACGCAGGCCTCCGAAGGTCAGCTCTACTCGTATACGCCACAATGCACCGACCCCGAGGGAGCCCTCGTGACTCTGAGTGTTGCTGCGGGCGACTCCTGCGGCGGCCAAGTGACAGGCGGCACCTACCGCTGGACCCCGACCGAGACGCAAGGAGCCACGACCTGTCAGCTCAAGCTTGAATGTTCAAACGGTGAAACGACCGAGAGCCAAAGTGCGACCGTGACGGTGAGCGAGACGAATCAGGCCCCAACCCTGAGTGGGCTACCCGGCTCGCAATCTACGCATTGGGGTCAGCCCAACTCGTATCAAGCCAGCGCCGCCGATGCAGACCTTCCCGCGCAATCGCTTACGTTCAGCCGTGTTTCCACAAATTGCGGATTTGCCGTGAGCGTCAGCCCGGCCGGACTGATTTCGTATCAATGCGGCTCGACGCTTGGCTCGTGCAGCACCAGCGTGGCCGTGACCGACGGGTTTACGACGACTACCGGTTCGTTCACCTCATCGTGCACGAACACGACTCCCGCCGTGAGTAATGTCGCGGTTTCGCCGTCTCAGCCGACAAGCGTCGGCCAAACGCTGACCTGCAACTACACGTTTTCGGATAACGATAATGACGGCGACCTGTCGACGGTTGAGTGGTTGGTTGGCGGGGTCGTGGTCGGCACGGGAACGACGTTTTCGAACTACTCCGAAGCCGACCAAATCTACTGTCGAGTCACGCCCAAGGACGGCGCGTCCAGCGGAACGACCAAGAATTCGTCGATCGTGACAGCACCCATGGGCGTCCTCATCAGCTCCGGCAGCAGCCATACCTGCGTGCGCACCACCACGGGCGGCGTGCGGTGTTGGGGAGATAATTTTGATGGACGAGTGGGCTCGAACACCACCACTTCAGGTGGAACCTTTGTGCCACCGACCACGCCTGCTGGACTGACGTCAGGCGTTACCGACCTTTCTGTGAGCGGGCTTGGGAGCTGCGTCGTTCAGAACGGCTCGGCCAAATGCTGGGGTTCGGGCGCATGGGGGATGATTGGACCGAGCACCACCAGCGACACGATCACACCGACCACGATCCTTGCCGGCGGCGTCACTCAGGTGGCTGTCGGCGACGTTCATGTCTGCGCGATCCAGAATGGCGCATTGAAATGCTGGGGAGCCAATCAATATGGGCAGCTCGGCAACACTGTCGAAAACGACATGACCTTCGGATCAAACCCGACTCCAACAACGGTTTCGGGGATGTCATCCGGCGTGACCAAAGTCGTTGCGGGTCAGTACCACACCTGTGCCATTCAAAATGGAGCCCTCAAGTGTTTTGGAAATAACGTGTTTGGCCAGCTTGGCACCACATCCAACGTCAACGCACAATTGGCCAATCCGGCCGCGACCACCGTGCCTGGATTCTCGTCGGGCGTCACCGATGTGGTCGCGGGCGCCTCATTCACGTGCGCAATCAAGGCCGGCGTTCTTTCGTGCTGGGGTTACGCTCAGGACGACCAGTTGGGATACGTTTACGCCGGTCGCGACAATTATATGCCCACCGTCGTTTCGAACTCAGTCGGTCCCTATCCAAAGCTTGACGCGGGCGGCGACAACGTCTGTTTTGTTCAAAATAATGTGGGCAAATGCTGGGGCAGCAATTCATGGGGCGAACTCACTTTGCCCGCCAATATCAACCACACGCCAAACCTGACCACGGTTCGAACCGCCAATGTCACTGCGATCTCTGCGGGCCGCTCGCACGTTTGCGCCGAACAAAACGGAGTCGTCTACTGTTGGGGTGCCAACGATAAAGGGCAGCTTGGCACCGCGGTCGGATACGGCACAACCAATTCATATCCTACCCCGATCGCAGTGACTTACTGAGTCGCCGCTTGCCGCCAGAACCCTCATCGGTGATGCTCTTGTGCACATCATGATTTGAGGTTCCATGGAAGCCGGAAACGTCCGTAAAGGGCCAGGTCTGTCTATCTTCTTGGTAGGCGTTGTCCTTTTGCTCGAACAACTTGCACTCTCGCGCATTCTGTCTGCCACCGTGGGATATCACGCGGCATTTGGCGTGATTGCCCTGGTCATGTTGGGATTGGCGGCTTCAGGAAGCGTGGTCTTCCTGCACCGTCAGCGCACTCCTCCGCTGGGTTTCGAACACGCTTCGACCGCCCTGATTATCGGCGGCATCATCAGCTGTGTGGGCATGTTGGGGTTCTCCTGGATCGGGCTGCTCGCCTCGGATTCCCAGAAATTAATTTATGTGATCGCCGCGGCAGCCCTGATTTTCGGGCCGTTTTTTTTATGTGGTTATGCGCTCTCTCACGTCTTTGCCGAATTCCCGAAAGACGTGGGGCGACTTTATTGGTTGGACTTAACGGGTGCTGCCACGGGTTGCGCGGTCGCCATTCCGTTGATGAATGTGTTTTCGAGCCCCCAACTTGTTGTCTTATGCGGCCTGTTGAGCTGCGTCGCAGGCGTCGCCATGACTCGGCCGCTGCGTAAAGAACACGTGCTCGCGGCGAGCGCGGTGGCGGTGTTTTTTGCAGCCAACGCGATGCAGCCGGGCATGACCAAATTGCGATTTGCAAAAGGAATGATGCAGGACGAAGTCATCTGGGAAGAGTGGAATCACGTCTCCCGGGTTAACGTCCTGAAACACGCACCAGGCATCGACGACGCCGTCGCTGAGCTGGCAAAGCTCGACCCCAAAACCCCAGAAGGGCTCGAGCTGATGAACCGGTGGGGAGCAAGCTGGGGCCTGAGTCCTAAATTCGATGGTTTTGTCCCCCAGATCCGTTACCTGCAAATCGACTCCGGGGCGGGAACGCCCATTTTGGAACACGGTCCGCAAGACCTTGATAGGCTCGATTTGCTGGAATGGGATGTGACCTCGGCCGCGCATCATCTTCGACGCGGGCGAATCAAGAACGCCTTTGTCGTGGGCGGAGGCGGCGGGCGAGACATTCTAACGGCGCTCTATTTTGGCGCGGAAAACGTGCACGTCGCCGAGTTGAATCCGGGAGTCGTTAACGCGGTTCAAGTAGGTCTAGCGGACTTCTCCGGGAGTCCTTATTCGGCACCCAGAGTTCAGACGCATATCGGCGAAGCACGGGCTCATCTGGCCAATGCCGACCAGAAATTCGACATCATTCAGCTCTCGATGATCGACACGTTTGCGGCATCCGCGGCAGGGTCGTTGGTGTTCTCGGAAAACGTTCTGT
>JBFFMO010000294.1:0-5850 GCA_041554035.1 Allomicrovenator sp.
CCAATGGGCGCATGGAGTTGGCCGACTAGCGATAGAAGATTCAGCTAACGGCGTCAAGCCGTCGGCTCGACAGATGCGATTGGCTTCTGCATCATCACCCCATGAAATTTGTCGGTCTCATCATCGCCCTTCTGGTTCTACTCATCTCATGCCCCAGCGTGGCCCAGCCGCGCTTTGGAGTCGAGATGTCTGCGGGCCAGGCTGGCGGTCTGACCTCCTATATCCAGAATGTTGGGTACACGCAGGATGAGCAAATTTTTCTCGCCAACGAGGTCGCGGGCGCTGGGCTTTCGCTCAATCTCGCGTTCATTTTCGACGAGTTAGAGCTGAGTGTGACGGCTTCCTTTCTGGATCGCTCGAAAATCCGCCTGCATCACCAGGCAAACGAACAAGGCCCCCTTCCAGACGATCGCATAAGACCCGACGGCACGATCGACGATTCTGGGTTCACTTACCGCGAGATCTCGCCAGTGGTTGTGACCGTGCCCGACAGGTCCCGTGGGGCTTTGTTGGTGGCAACAACCACAGGAGGCTGGCGCTATTATATCTTGCAGGGGGACGTCGACATCTGGGTCCCCTTCGCCGCCGGTGTCGCGATTACCCATATCTTGGAAGACACGCGTCCATGGACGTTTGGGCTTGCGGGCGCGGTCGGCCTCGGTTTCACGTTCGATGTGGCAAAACCGATTGCGATCTACGCCCAAGCTCGGCTCAATGGCGTTTTCACACCTTCCTACGGGGACAAAGACGACGCGTCACGAACCTCGGCAGAGGTCGGCGAGTCGACGTGGAGTTCCGCTGTGTCCACTTTGCTTTACACCAATTTTGGCATCGGCATTCAGATCGCAATTCGATGAGCCTTCCTGACCTGCATAGCTTTTCTGATCGTGTCTACTGGCTCGTCGGCGAAGTTCCTATCGGACGTGTCGCTTCCTACGGGCAAATTGCGATTCTGGCCGGCCATGCGGGGGCGGCAAGGGCCGTCGGCACGTTGATGCGCAAGATGTCCGAAAACGGCCTCGAGCTTCCGTGGCATCGCATCATTAACTCGCGGGGAGGGATTTCGTGTCGTGGTGATTTGGAGCGACCACGCTTGCAGCGCGAGCTTCTTGAGGTTGAAGGCCACGTGTTTTCGGGCCACGGGACTCTGGTCGGCGCTGCGGCTTTCTGGAAGCCCGAGCGGGTATTCTGGGAGAACGATGACCCTTCGTAATCAAGTTGCGTGTCAAGTAAGCAGACGCTAACCTGCGCCGCAATTGGTCCAACACTCGGGCCTTGAGCCCTAATCTCAGGAGACATCATGTCTGATTTGACCGCTTCCAAAATTTTCAGCGACGACCTTCCCAATCGTCTTGCCTCAAACCCATCGTCGACCGCAGCAAACGCTGTCTATCAATTCAATATTGATGGCGCTAACGGTGGAACATGGACTGTCGACCTGACCAAAGAATCTGATTTTGTGAGCGAGGGTGAAGCCACCAACGCAGAATGCACCATCACGATGAAAGAGTCTGATTTTGTCGACATGTGGAGTGGCAAACTCAAGGGCGCTCAAGCGTTTATGATGGGCAAGCTCAAGATTCAGGGCAACATGGGACTCGCCATGAAGCTCCAGAGTTTCCTGGGTTGAACCGGGCTCTTAGCGCACACTTAAAGCACCTTCGGGTGCTTTTTTTTGTCTGGGGACAAACGGGTCTGCTTCAAAGTGTTACAAGTGGATTTAGGACAGCAACGTTTTGAGGAGTCGAAAATGACGCAATGGTTGGATGGTGTTCGTGTTTTGGACTTCTCGCGCCTGCTGCCCGGTCCGTTTGCGACCCTTTTGTTCGCAGACATGGGCGCCGAGGTCATCAAAATCGAAGACACGGCTGGGGGCGATTACGCCCGGTATTACCCACCGATGGTCGATGAATCGAGCGCATTTTTTGAGTCCGTGAATCGCAACAAACGCTCCATGACGTTGAATCTCAAGAGCGACGAAGGCAAAGAGATTGCCCGGAAGTTGGCCGAAAGTGCCGACGTTGTCTTGGAATCCTTCCGTCCGGGCGTCATGGCGAAGCTCGGCGTGGGCTACGAGGACCTGCGCGCGATCAATCCCGACATCATTTACTGTTCGATCAGCGGTTACGGGCAGACCGGACCCATGAGTGATCGAGCCGGCCACGACATGAATTATATGGCCCACGCAGGCCTGCTTGGACAAAACGGGGCCGGCGCCCGCCTGACGGTCCCGGGCTTTCAGGTGGCTGACCTTGCCGGCGGCGCACTCTACGCGGCGTTGGGCGTAACCTCCGCCCTCTTCCACCGCGAACGCACGGGTGAAGGGGCCTTCATCGACATTTCGATGACCGAAGGTGCTTTGTCGTTGGCGATTCCGTTGATGGCAATGCACAGCGCCAAGGGCGAGACGCGACCAGGACAAGGCATGCTCACGGGAGGCATCGCCGCGTATAATCTCTATGAAACCAAAGATGGAAGGTTCTTATCCGTCGGGTCACTTGAGCCCAAGTTCTGGGCTGGTTTTGTGGCAGCGATTGGCGCTCCCGAACTTCTAGGAAGTGGACACACCGAAGGAGACGTCGACGCCCAGAAACAGGTGTCCGCGTTGATGCGGCAGCGGTCGCTTGCCGACTGGATGACCGTGTTTTCGAAGCTTGATGTCTGCGTTGAGCCCGTTTTGAATCTGGACGAAGTGTTGGAATCCGAGCTGCACCGAGCACGAGAAGTCTTTTTCTCGCTCAATGGGGTCGCTCAAATCCGAACACCGGTCACACCGATACAGGCTCACCGAGCGGCGCCGAGACTCGGCGAACACACCGAAGAGCTCGTGCTCGGGCTCGGAATGGACTTCAAGGCGCTTCGCGAATCCGGCGCAATATGACATGCATAAGTCGGCTGAAAATGGAGGACATGTGAAGCGAGTTCTGGTCGCTCATAAAAAGAGCAAATACGAGATGTTCGTCGACGACGGTAATCAGGCCGCGCTTGACCTCGTCGCAAAGAACGACCCGAGTGTTTCCTCGGTGATGGCGTCCCACGCCCGGCACATCGCGTCGCTCGCCGCAGTCTTGAAGGTCTTAGAAGATCGCGGAATCGCCCACGACGTGGTTTCACGCTCGGACGTCCATTCATCTGACGGCTATGATCTGGTTGTGGCTGTTGGAGGGGACGGAACGGTGTTGGACATCTCTCATCGAATCGGAGAGACGCCGATTTTGGCGATCAATTCCGACCCCGTGAAAAGCGTGGGCTATTTCTGCGCCGCGGGTTCTGACGAATTCGGCGCGCTTTTGAGCCGCGTCACCGACGATCATTGGCAACCCTCACGCTTGATGCGTTTCAATGTCGCTGTGAACGGCGTGGAGTTCCCGTGGCCGATTTTGAACGATATTCTGGTGTCTCATGCCAATCCAGCTGCCGTCACGAGTGTGCTGATGCAGGTCGGTGAGGGCGAGGCTGAAGCTCAACGGTCCAGCGGGATTTGGATTTCGACCCCGGCTGGAAGTACCGCCGCGATTCGTTCTGCGGGAGGGTACGTGATGCCCTTAGAAAGCCGAGCTCTGCAGTATCTTGTGCGTGAACCCTGCCCGCCGGTCGTGGGAGCCTACCGCCACGTCAAAGGCATCAGGCGGATGGACGAGCGTTTCGCGATCACGTCTCGGATGGACGAAGGGATGATCTACCTGGATGGCCCGCACGTGACGCTGCCGTTCCTTCTGGGCGACGTGCTGACGCTCGATGATTCCGCCCCGGATTTGCGTTTGTTTGGAATTGAGCACAAGGAACGAGGCTAGAACGGGGTCACAAAACCCTGAACTCGTCCGTCACTGGTCACTTGCGCGAGGTAGGCATTCACCGATTCAACATTGGCAAACTTGCCAAGTCGGACCCGGTAGAACCGGCCATCATTGGACTCCACAGCGACCATATGGGCGTCGAGTCCCATCGCTCGCAAGCGCGTTAACTCGCGTGTCGCCATCGCTCTTGATGGATGAGAAGCGACCTGGATCGTGTAGAGCGCGCCCTCACCCGCATTGGGTTTTTCGAGCACATTTTGCACCGTTTCGACCAGTTCCTGTGGAACATTAACGACGGCAGGCACTTCGACTTTTTCTTCGACCACCGGCGCGAGCTTTTCAGCGGCTAGATTGGGCTTTGCTGCGGCGATTTGGGGGAGCGCCTTTGGGTCGGGTTTGCCCGAAAGGTCCTCGTAGAACGAGAAGGTCATTTTCACTGGCTTCACGTCATTGGGCACAGCTTTCGTGCTTGAAAGTGCAAGAAACGGCGCTTCATTATCGCCCTGAGCCAGCAACCTTTGGCCCGTAATCAGACCAGCGCTGAAAACGAGCGCCAGAAGGACGGTCCAACGAAAGAGACGACCGAATCGTCCCGACTCCCTCTCAGATGTTTTAGTTCTGCTCATGTTAACCACGCTGGTGTTATCCCACATCCACCGTAACACGCGGTCGATCACACACAATTTTTTGCGCTAGTTTGAGCAATAGAAGCCTGGCGGGAACGTGTAGAAGGCACAAGACTCGCCGACGCCGCATTGTCCCCCACCGAGCGAGCATTCACAGACGCCAAAAAGAGACACACACGAGTTCGAGGGGCAATCCGAATTGTTGTTGCAGTCGAGCGATGGGCTTCGCACACAGGCGTTTGATCGACAGACCTCGGTTTCAGCACAATTGGAATTCGTGGTGCATTCAAGGCAGGTGTTGTTATTGCAGACTCCCGACGGACAATCAGAATTGTTCACACATTCAACGCAGGTCCTTGAAGCCGAACAGACTTTCCCGTTGGCACAGTCGGTGTTCGAAAGACATTGCACGCATGCGCGTTGCGGAGAACACACGCGCCCTGCTCCACAATTTGCGTTGGTCAGACACTCCACACACACGTAGGTAGGCGCGCAAACTTGGGGTGCACAATCGGTGTTGCCCACACAATCGCGGCAAACGCCTGCCGGTTCATCACAAACTTGGCCAGGACAATGGGTGTCGTCGGTACAAGGCACACAGGTCTTGTCGCTCTGACGGCAATGTTTTCCGCCGGTACATTGCGCGTCACTAAGGCATTCAACACAAAGGTTTCCCGGCACATCGCAGACCTTTCCACCCAAACAGTCGGTGTTTGCGGCACAGCCCACGCACAGCCCGCCGCTGCAGACTCCGACGGCACAGTCAGCCGTGGACTTGCATTCGACGCATTTCTCGGCCTGACAGAATTGGTCGGCCGGGCAGTCCGGGTCGTTAAGGCATCTCACGCACGAATACTCAGCTGTCTTGCACACGGGTTCCCGAGCGTCGGTGCAATCCGTACCCGCCAGACATTCAACGCAGGTCTTCGACATCACGTCACAAACGCCTTGGGCACAGTCGGCCGTGGTGTTGCACGCCACACATTGGTTTTTAGACAGGTCACAAACACCCTGAGCGCAATCTGGATCGCGGGTGCATTCGACACACTCGTTCGTGGTCGGTTCACAAACGCCCTGATCGCAGTCCGCAGACGCGCGACAGGCGACACATTGGTAGTCTTCACATACGCCGGCGGTGCATTCGGCGTCGGTTTCGCAGGTCGCACACTTGCCTTCGTCCACCAAACATTTGCCCTGGGCGCATTCGGTGTCGGCTGTGCATTCGATGCATCGATGAGCGAGACACCGTGCGTCATCGGGGCAATTCGAGTCTGAGAGGCATCCAAAACATTGTTTTGTGTCGGCCAGATCGCAAACCTCGCCAGCGTCGCAATCCGTGTTGGATTTGCATTGAACGCATACGCCGGTCTCGGGCTCACACACGATTCCGGGACAATCCGCATCCATCAAACATCTGGGCAGACAAA
>JBFFMO010000295.1:0-5844 GCA_041554035.1 Allomicrovenator sp.
ACGGGCGTGTCGGATTTGATTTTCGGAAGCATGTCTTCACGTGCCGCCGAAATGCTCAAAGACGACATCGACGCCATGGGCCCCACAAGGTTGGCCGACGTCGAGGCAGCACAAAAGACCGTCGTCGAAGCCGCTATTCGACTAGAGACTGACGGGGTCATCACGATTCCGAGAGGGGAAGGCGATGTTGTTTGATGACGATGGTTTACCCGAAATCAGAAAGGTCGATTTCGCCAAGAAAGCAGGGAAGGTTGAACGCGTTCAATTTGGAAACGCCCATCGCCCGGCTCCGGCCGAGCCCGAAGGTCTAGAAGAAATTTCGGCCTTTGTTCACGAAAACGACGAAGATCAATTTGCCGCGGATCTCGAAGCTGCACGCCACGAGGGTTTTGAGGCGGGCCGCGCAGAAGCAACGGCCGAGGCCAACGAGAAGATTGCAGCCCTCATGGGTGATTCGGATGCAGCATTAAAACGCGCCCTTCACGAAGTGCAGGATTTTGCGGAGGACCTGACGACCAAGGCCCAGAGAATTGTGCTCGAGCTGGCCCGGGTTTTTTCCGAAAGTATTTTGGAACGTGAATTGGTACTGCCGGAAACCGTGATCGACGTGACCCGCGCGGCTGTGCGTCGCGCTTGTGGCCTGGAGCAAATCCATATTTACGTCGATCCCGATTCGGTCGAACTTCTGACCGAACAGGTTAAATTTCTACGTGATGAAGACCCGACGGGAGCCACAATTACGGTGCATGCCGACGAACGATTCGTTCGCGGCGATGTCCGAATCATGTCCGATGGTGGGCAAATTGACGGTGTCATGACCGACCGTTTGGACAGGCTTGTAGAGTCCGCATTCTCTAATATTTCCGATATTTTCAGCGAAGTGGTTCCAGAATTTGAGGAACTGGGAGACCTCGAACTCGGAGATCTAGAATTTGACGAATTGGGGGCTCTTGATGAATGATCTCAAGGAGTTGCTTGGGACGATCCGCCAGACCGATACCTTTAAGTATCAAGGCCGCGTGACCCGAGTCGTTGGAATGATGGTCGAGGGCATCCTGCCCAATGCTTGCATCGGTGAAACGTGCAGCATGCACGTGAATAATCAGGCGCCGGTCCTGGCAGAAATAGTTGGCCTGGCCAACGGTCGCGCGCTGATGATGCCACTGGGCACAAGTCAGGGATTGACTGTGGGTACACCGATCACGCGTACGTACGGGGACCACCAACTCAAAATCGGAAGGGGCGTTCTGGGCCGTGTTTTGGACGGGCTTGGTCATCCCATCGATGGACTGGGAGACCTGGAAGACGTTGTGACCGTTTTGCCGCCGCGGCACACGATGAATCCGCTTCGCAGGCGCCCCATCACTAAGACCTTGGATCTTGGCGTTCGCGCGATCAACGGCCTGCTTACCGTTGGTGAGGGACAGAGAATTGCCATCGTCGCGGGGGCCGGCGTGGGTAAAAGCACCTTGCTCGGCATGATGGCTCGAAATACCGACGCCGACGTTGCCGTGGTCGCTTTGATCGGCGAGCGAGGTCGAGAGGTTCAGGAATTCGTCGAAAGCGATTTGCAGATGGGCCATGCGGGAGCGCAACACGTTTGTGTGATCGCGGCCACAGGCGACGAATCGCCCGCCATGCGGCTGCGAGCGGCGTTTACAGCGAACGCCATTGCCGAGCATTTTCGCGATAAAGGCCTGCGAGTTTTGTTCTTGATGGACAGCCTGACACGCGTCGTCATGGCGCAACGTGAAATTGGATTGAGCGTCGGGGAACCACCCGCCACGCGTGGGTATCCACCAAGTGCATTTGCCGTCATTCCAAAACTACTCGAGCGCGCAGGAATGGGCGAAACAGGCAGTGTGACCGCGATCTATACAACCTTGGTCGAGGGCGACGATCCCGATGACCCCGTCGGTGACGCCGTCCGCGGAACCACCGATGGACATATCGTATTGTCCCGAAAACTCGCCCAATCCGGGCAGTACCCCGCGATCGATATCACCGACAGCATCAGCCGTTTGATGCGGAATATCGTGCCTCCCGAGCATTTCACCGTGGCTCAGAAATTCCGCCAGGCGCTGGTGGACCTTCAAAGCGCAGACGAATTGGTGAGCCTCGGTGCGTACCGAAAAGGCGCAAACCCACGCTACGATGCGGCCTTGTCGATGGCGCCTAAGCTCCGCGGTTTTTTATCGCAATCGCCCGAGGACGTGGTTGCACTTGCGACCTCGGTCAAGAGCTTGGAAGAGACGATGCAGGTGTCCACGGGCCCTGTGTCGGGACAATTCCGCAGGGAACCCTCGCGGTCCTTTGCGCCGCTGAGTGAAGAAGGCTTCCGTCGTGAGGCGTCGCGCTCGTATACAGCGCTTGGCAAAAAGGATGGAAAATGAAGTCGATGATTTTTGCCCTGCTTTTATTCATGAGTCTTCCCGCTTTTGCCCAGTCTCCGTGCTCTTGTGAGTTTGTCGGCCCGATCCAGGGCAACGCTCCGGATTTCAATGCGGTTGTGGAGCGAATTCAGGCCATGTCACCGCGTTCTGCAGCCAAGATTATCGCCGCAATGCCCTACGAGCTGGGCGCCCGTGTCGTGGGTGCCCTTGAGCCTGGAAAAGCTGCCAAATTGCTTCAAGCCATGCCTGCAAATCAAGCGGCCCAGATACTGCAATCATTTATGAGACCACCGGCCGAAACCCTTCTTCCGGAGGTCATTGACTTACCTGTCGTTGCGGCCCCTGAGAGTGCCGAACCGGAAAAAGAGGAAACGGAAAATGAGAACCCCTGAACTCCGCCTTGATTCTCCTACTGGCCCCCGCGCACAGGCTCCTTCGAGCCAGCCGGAGCGGGCCCCTGCCGGCGCAGGCTTCGAAAAAATTCTCCACGAAAAAAGCCCCGAAAAACCCGCCCAAAAGAGCGATGAAGTAGGCCCTGAAAAGCCTGTTCACGCTGCGGATGAAAAGACTCTTTCTTCGAAAGACGTCAAGGCAAGCGACGAGGGTCCAAAGGCAGAAAAAGACACAAAAGAATCGGTGCGCAAGCCGAAGGACGCTTCGAAGGACCGCGCCATTGCTCAAGTTCACGAGGCACTTGGTCAGATCGCTTCGATGTTCTCGGCGCTCAAACCAAGCGGCGTTCAGGTGGATCGACTCAATGCGCGAACGTTTCAGGCACGTGTTTCGAAAAACATTCCGAAGGGCGGAAATAAGCTCCACGAGGGCGGGAAAAAGCTTCCGGGAATTCCGATGAAATTACGCCTGCACAAAAACCCAGAAGAAGTCGTCGGCAAAAAGACCAAAGAATCCGAACCTCAGGCTGCCGAGAAAAAACTTGAGATTCCGACCGCAAAAGTCTCTCTCGAGACTCGTCCTCAACATGGGATGATCGTGCCTCAGCAGGCGCAGGTTCCGACTCAAGTTCACGCGGCACAGGCAGCGCTCCCCGTTGCCCCGCCTAGGGCAATGGCATCCACAGAACGCGTTCAAATGAAGACCAATGACCGCGGAGGAGACGCTCGCGTCTCGCTCGATTTGGGCGATGGAGTGAAATTAGAACTTCGAGTCCAGGTCCGTGACGGCGTCGCAAATGTGGTGATTCAGGCCAATCGACCCGAATTAATTGATCAATTAAATACGGCCCGCGCTGAATTGGCCCAAGCGTTGCAATCTGCAGGTTTGGACCCTGAGTTACTTCAATTTGGCTCGGGTGACGGACAACAACACGAACGTGAGCAGGAGAGCTGGAATCATGAATGGCTTGAAGAAGAACAAAACGAATCAAGTCAGGATTGGGACCATATTCCCGGCCGCCTGTACATCATCAGCTAATACGAGGCCCCGATGAAGCTCACCGACTCATTAAATGCCAGCGCAACGATCAAAGCGAACCAGCCGGTGCAAAAGAAGAACGAACTCGGAAACGATGACTTTCTTCGATTGCTCACGACTCAGCTTACCCAGCAAGACCCCTTGAGCCCGATGGATAATCAGGCCTTTGTGGCTCAGCTCTCGCAGCTGGCCACCGTTGAGCAAATGCAAGGCATGACCGAAGGCCTGCAAAATATGGCGATGGCGCAGGCTTCGAGCACGAGCGCGCAGGTCGTTTCATTCATCGGTCAAGACGTCCGCGTCTCGAGCGATAAAATGGAAGTTGAGGGCGGCAAACCCGTGCATGGAACCGGCTTTAATCTTGAGGCAAACGCCGAATCGGTTGAGGTCTTGGTCATGGACAAGGATGGCAAGGTCGTTCGGACGCTGGACCTCGCGGCCTGTGATAAGGGCGCCAACACCTTCGAGTGGGACGGCAAAGATAAGGACGGAAACGTCGTTGCTGACGGGGAATACACATTCCAGGTCAACGCGACAAAGGGCGACAAGGAAGTCGTTGCATCAAAGGAATTCACGGATCGTAAGGTTCGCGGAATCACCTACGCCGATGGATTCCCTCGGCTGATGTTTGAAGGCGACGCCACTGCTTCACTTGGTGAAGTTGTCGAAGTCGTCGCACGTTAGTTAATTCAGGACACAAAAAAAGACACGGAGATATCTATGAGCCTTCTTAAAGCGATGAACACCGGACTCAGTGGCCTGAATGCAAACGGGCGAGCGATGTCGATGATCGGCGATAATATTGCCAATGTGAACACCACGGGATTTAAAGCCGGCCGACTAAATTTCTCGGATATTATCGGCAACACGATGCTGGGAATCGGCGATGGTGTTGGCTCTGGAAGTGTTCAACAACTTTTCGACCAGGGCGCGTTGGAGGCCACAGGCCAGGTGACCGACATGGCCATCACAGGCGGCGGCTTTTTTGTGGTCAGTGGAGAAGTCGACGGCAAAATGGCCAACTTCTATTCACGAGCCGGTGAATTTGCGATCGATGAAAGCGGTTACGTGACGTCGCCTGCAGGACTGAAACTTCAGGGCTACCAGACCGACGCCAACGGAAATATCACCAGCAAGGTTGGAGACCTTAAGGTCGGTGATTTGACCGCCCCACCGAAAGCTTCGACAGGCATCGAACTTGAGCTCAACCTGGATTCGAGTACCGAAGTTCTGGCGGCAGCTTGGGATCCACTGGACCCCACTGCCACCTCAAATTATTCGACAACCACGACCGTTTACGACTCTTTGGGCAATCCAATTCAGGTCGAAATGTATTACCGAAAGACAGCGGATAATACGTGGGAATACCACGCCCTTGTTGATGGAGCGGACGTTCAGGGTGGCGCTGCTGGTGTCCCAGAAGAGATCACCACCGGAACACTCGATTTTTCGACCGACGGTGAATTGACGACCCATACGCCAGGTGCGGTGAACTTCCAGCCGCTTGGGGCGACTCAGCCCCAAGACCTTGTGATGGCGTTCGACAAAACCACCCAATATTCGGGTGCCAATAATCAGCGACGTGTTTCGCAGGACGGTTACGCAGCTGGCGATATCCGTGACCTACGCATCAACACCGACGGCGAAATCGTGGGCGTGTTTTCGAATGGTCAGGAACAAACGCTGGGCCAGGTCGCGATTGCGCAATTCCAAGCGCCTCAAGAGATGGAGCGAATCGGCGGTAATTTGTACCGTCAGACGCCTTCGAGTGGTGATCCGATGTTGGGCATGGCTGGCGCCGGCGGACGCGGCTCCATCGTTTCTGGAGCCCTTGAGTCATCCAACGTCGACCTCGCCCATGAGTTCGTGAAGATGATCGCTGCCCAACGCGGATATCAGGCGAATTCGAAGACGATCACGACCGGCGACGCGATGTTGCAGGAAGTTATGAATCTTAAACGCTAAAGTTCTAGCCTCGGTGTGCCGATTAACCTTTTGACAGCACACCGAGGTTTAAAAT
>JBFFMO010000296.1:0-5834 GCA_041554035.1 Allomicrovenator sp.
AAGCCTCCAGCCGTCGCTGGTCTGGAGATCATCCATGTTCCGGCCTTGTGGATGCGCTGCCTTGAGCCTGATCCAAAAGACCTGCCCACCGAGCCCTGCATTGCGGTGTTTTTTTCTCAGAACGCCGTGGAATGCGCGCATAAGTCTGGAATCCTGAACTCCCTTCGTCTGGAGGGTGTGGTCGCAGTGGGTGAATCTACAGCGCTTGCCGTTGAGTCTCTCGTTGGCGTACCTGTATATACGCCATCGGCGCATAGCTTTGAAGGGGTTGTTGAGTATTTGAACGCGGCGGATGAGCTTAAAAGTAAAGCGATATGCTCCTTTGAGCTTGAGGATGGCCCAAATACTTTGGGCGGGAAGGTCGATAAGGCTTCAGTGGTCCAAGTGTACGCCACCGGCGTTGTGGAGTTGGATTCGTTTGAAGCCGACTTAAGGGCTGCCTCGCCGGATTGGATCGTTTTCGCGAGTCCGCGGGCAGTGTCTTTATGGGCCTCGTCCCCGAATCCATGGGGAGGTCTGCGCATCGCAACGATAGGGCCCACGACCACGCACGCGCTCAGAGCGGCTGGGGGCGAACCCGATTTGGTCCCCGACATTCCTGATCTTGAGGCCCTGCTACGTTTGATCGCGAAGGCCTGAAACCGTTGACACACTGCCCGCGCCGGGCCACATTCCATCGAATTTTCATGCCCACGGAGCGTCCATGAAGTCCCGAGAAAGATTCCGCCGTGCTTGCCTATGTGAACCCCTCGATCGCCCGCCCCTCTGGGTGATGCGTCAAGCCGGCCGACATTTGCCCGAATACCGTGAGCTGAAGACCAAGTACACGTTTCACGAATTGGTCCAAACGCCAGAGCTTGCCCACGAAGTCACCATGCAGCCCATCCGCCGCTACGGAATGGATGCTGCGATCATGTTCTCGGATATTCTCGTGATTCCCGAGGCCATGGGCCAACCCTATGAGTTTCGTGATGGCGGTGGCATCGAGATGGCGTATCGCATCGAATCGAAAGCCGACATCGATCGCCTTGATGGCTCAGCGATCGAGGAGCGTTTGGATTACGTGGCGCAGACACTGCGGCTTCTTCGAAAGACTCTGGGAGACGAGACCGCATTGATCGGCTTTGGCGGGTCCCCCTGGACTCTGGCCACTTATATGGTTGAAGGCGGGTCCTCCAAGGATTACAGCCGGGCCAAACGCCTTTTTTACACGGAGCGCGAGCAATTTGACGCGCTCATGGAAAAGATCACCGAAGCCTTGATCGCCTATTTCAAGATGCAAATCCGAGAAGGCGTGGATGCGATTCAGATTTTTGACTCATGGGGCGGTGTTCTGGCTCCAAACGCGTTCTGGGAGGCTTCTGCCAAGTGGATGGCCCGGATCAGCGAGGCGGTGCGGGACGAAGTGCCTGTGATCGTGTTTTCAAAGGGATCGCACGAAAATGTTTCGGATTTGGTTCGCACAAAACCTAATGTCCTGGGCGCGGACTGGACGACCTCGCTCGCCAATTTTCGCGATAAGCTGCCCGAAAAGATTGGCGTTCAGGGCAACCTTGACCCTGTGATCTTGCAAACCACCCCTGAAATCGTGCGACGAGAAACGACCGAAATTCTTGAGTCCATGCGCGGAAAGACTGGGCATATTTTCAACCTTGGACACGGAATTTCACCGGCTGCCAAGATCGAGAATATGGAAGCACTGGTTTCGACCGTGCAGGAGTTCCGCTGATGAAAGTCGCCGTGCTCGGTGCAGGGATCTCGGGTCTGACCACCGCTTGGAGACTGGCTAAAAATGGGGCCGAAGTGGTCGTCTTTGAGGCCACAGGCCGTGTTGGCGGTGCGATCGGCTCGTTTTCAAAAGACGGCTTTCTCGCCGAGTCGGGCCCCCATACATTCTTGAATTCTCAGGCTGATTTTGACGAGTTGATCTCGGATTTGGGTCTGGAGTCGGACCGGGTCTGGGCCTCGGATACGGCTAAAAAGCGCTTCACCGTCAAATCCGGCACCCCGGTCGCACTTCCGATGTCGTTGGGCGACTTCATCAGCACAGACCTCTACTCGACTGCTTCCAAGCTGAACCTGATGGGAGAGTCTTTTGTGCCCCGTCGGGACGACGAGATCGACGAATCGGTCACGAGTTTTGTCAAAAGGCGGCTCGGAGAGGATTTCTTGAATTACGGTGTCGACCTCTTGGTCAACGGCATCTGGGCTGGAGACCCAAATCGTCTCTCGATGAGGCATGCCTTCAAAAAGATTTGGGTCCTTGAGGCCGATCACGGCTCGATGATGAAGGGCGGCTACGCGAAGTCGAAGAACAAGAATCGACGTGCGAATGCTTCTCGGATTTTTGCGTTTAAAAAAGGTAACCAAGAGTTGGTCGACGCTCTGGCCGATCGCCTTGATGTCCGGCTTTCGACACCGGTGCTTGGGATCAGTGCAAAAAAAGCAGGTTGGGATGTCACCACACGGCCGGGCACGAAGAAGGTCGTCGATCACTTCGACGCCGTCGTTTCGTGTGTTTCGTCGGATGCCTTGGCAAGGCTCTTTCCAGACCAAGATGCGCAGCGAATCGCACAGCGCCTTTACCATCCACCTGTGGCGGTCGTGACCTTTGGATTCCGCCGCAAAGACGTCTCTCATCCTTTGGATGGGTTCGGGATGTTGCTGCCTGAGGTCGAAAACCGCCAGATTCTGGGCGTGATGTTTTCGTCGACGCTTTTTGAGAATCGGGCCCCCGCTGACCATGTCACGATGGCCGTTTTTGTCGGCGGCGCACGTCATGAAGCCAATGCAAGAATGCCAAAAGATGCACGACGAACGCTGGTGCTGGACGAGCTTCGGGAATTGCTGGGCGTGACGGGAGAGCCCGTCTTTGAACACGAACATCTGTGGCCCAAGGCGATTCCACAATATGAAGTGGGGCACGGAGATGTTCTGGTTTGGGCGCAATCGATCGAACGGAAAAACCCGGGGCTTTATGTGTCGGGGAATTTCCGAAACGCTGTTGCCGTGCCGGACCTGATTTCGTCGGCGATCCGTGTGGCCGACTCCATTTCCAAAGGGACTTAAGATGGGTTTTGACCTGATCAGGCGACCTCGCCGACTTCGTAACGACGCCAGAATCCGAGCCCTCGTGCGCGAAACTGTCTTGCGTAAAGACGACCTCGTGATGCCGATCTTTGTCACGGCACTCAACGGTGGAAAACGTGAGATATCCTCGATGCCGGGCATCTTCCAGCTTGGGTTTGATGCACTTCCCGAAGAGCTCGACGCCATCATGGCCTCGGGAATTCGGAGCGTGCTGATTTTTGGTATCCCGCATGACAAAGACGACGTGGGTTCGGACACCTGGCACGACCACGGCGTGGTGCAAGAGGCCGTGCGTCTCATCAAGAAGGAATACCCGGAACTCTACGTCATCACGGACGTGTGTTTTTGCGAGTACACGACCCACGGACATTGTGGCGTCGTCTCAAAAACGGGGGCCTTGCTTAACGACCCGACCCTCAAGAATTTGCAGAAACAGGCGGTGAGTCACGCCGAAGCGGGGGCCGACATGGTTGCCCCCTCGGGCATGATCGACGGCATGATCGCCGCGATTCGCGAAGCGCTTGATGACGCAGGATTCGAGACCCTGCCCATCATGAGCTACGCCGTGAAGTACAGCTCCAGTTATTATGGGCCGTTTCGGGAAGCCGTCGATTCGTCACCACAATTTGGCGATCGCCGCGCGTACCAGATGGATCCCGCCAACCGCCGCGAAGCCATGATCGAAGCGGAGCTCGATTTCAATGAGGGCGCTGACATTCTTATGGTCAAACCGGCACTGGCTTACCTTGATGTGATCGCCGAGCTGAAGGCCAATTTCGACGTGCCGATCGCGTGTTACAACGTGTCGGGAGAATACTCGATGGTGAAGGCCGCGGCCGAAAAAGGCTGGATCGACGAGAAGGCCGTCCGCCACGAGATGCTCTTGAGCATGAAGCGGGCAGGGGCCGACATCATCATCACGTACTTTGCTCGTGACATTGCACCTGAGCTCGACTGAGAGCATCCCAGAACGAAGATCGTGGAGAATCAAGATGAGCGAACAAGGTGTGCTGTTGTTGAATTTGGGGTCGCCAGACTCGACCTCTGTCGCTGACGTGCGACGTTATCTGGACGAATTTCTGTCCGATGACCGTGTGTTGGACGCCCCGAAATTGGTGCAGCAGGCGGTTCTGAAGCTGGCGATTCTGCCGTTCAGGCCGGCGCGAAGCGCACACGCCTATCAAAAGGTATGGACCGACGAGGGCTCACCGCTCATCGTTTCCACCCTGAAAATACGCGACAAATTGCGGGAACGACTGGCCATGCCCGTCGAGATTGGCATGCGCTACGGAAATCCATCGACGGAATCGGGTCTGCAGCGCCTGCTGGCCGTGGGCGTAAAGAAGATCTTTTTGATCCCGCTCTACCCCCATTACGCGATGTCATCGTACGAAACGGCCGTGGTGCAAGCTCAGGATGTCCTCCGGGACATCGCCCCTGGGGTCACGCTTTCGATTCAACCACCGTTCTACGATGACGAAGACTACATCGACGCGTTGGTGACTCATTCGGCACCGTTTCGCGCCAAAGAGTCCGACCTTTTGCTTTTCAGCTATCACGGGATTCCTGAACGCCACCTGCGCAAATCCGATCCTTCGCATAATTATTGCCTCGTTGATTCGGATTGTTGCGACAAGAAGAACCCGGCGCACGCGACGTGCTACCGCGCTCAAGTCCATGCAACTTCACGTCGATTTGCCGAGAAAGCCGGCCTCGATCGCGAGGAGTGGCACCTGTCTTTTCAGTCGAGATTGGGCCGAGATCCATGGCTCAAGCCTTATACAGACAAAGAATTGGAAGCGTTTCCTTCACGCGGGTTTAAGCGGCTTGTCGTGATGTGTCCGGCTTTCATTTCGGATTGTCTTGAGACACTCGAAGAAATTGCGATGGAAGGTCGCGAAACCTTCATGGAGGCGGGCGGGCACGAGTTCACGTACGTCCCATGTCTTAACGACGACGACGTGTTTATCGACGTTCTTGAACGCATGGTTGGAGACTGGCAGAAGGGCCGACTTTGCGCGTGAGCCTTGACATCGTCCCCCCGCGCCCCTATTTTGGCGCCGCTTGAGTGGTTTGACTCTCAAGTCTGCCTTCCAGGGCAGGGCGCTCGCGCCAAAAAATTTCGCACTCCTGGCGAAAGTGGGTTCAATGGACCCGCTTTTTTTATTTTCCGGGATTGGATAAGTGATGGGCAAACGTAGACATAAATCAGAGGAGAACACTCAGACTCCTCGCAAACCGTCACGACCAGTGACGCTTGCGGTCCTACGTTCCGTCAATGAATGGGCAGAAGAGGCCGCCGCTTCGCAGGGGCTGGTGCTGTTCGACGTCGAAGTCAACTCTGGTTGGTTGGTTCGCGTTTTTGTAGATCGTCCGGGCGCTGTGGAGCCGGGTAAGGGCATCGTGGTTGACGAGTGTGTCGCCGTAAGCCGTTACCTTGAAACTCTCATGGATGCAGACGATAGGGTTCCGGAAGACTACCGATTGGAAGTCTCCAGCCCGGGAGTCACTCGCGAAATCACAGCTGAACGGCAATACCCGTTGGTGGTGGGCCGTCGACTGAAAGTGGTGACGCGAGAGAATGTCGAAGGACAAAACGTACACGAAGGCACACTCCTCGGAGTCGAAGAGCGAACGCTCAAGATTGCGGTTGGAGAAAGTGTGCTTGAGATAGCTTTAGATAACGTCGCGAAGGCGAAATTGGTTTTCGAATTTTAGGAGCGAGCAGCGATGGACAGCCTTCT
>JBFFMO010000297.1:0-5812 GCA_041554035.1 Allomicrovenator sp.
CATCCGCCTCTCTGGTGACTGTACTTCCCACGACATTGCAGATGGAAATTATTTTGGCCTTCTTTTTCTGGGCTAACCGGAGTCCGGCCAGGGTATCAGCGGTTTCGCCGGACTGGCTCAACGCCACACACAGCGTGCGATCGTTGATCACAGGGTTTCGGTATCTAAACTCGCTGGCGAGGTCGACTTCGACAGGAATACGCGCAATGGACTCGATCAGGTATTTGCCTACCAAAGCTGCGTAGTAGCTCGTTCCGCAGGCCACAAATGTGACTTTTTGAGCGTCGGCAAGCCATTGACCGTCGATGTCGACTTCGGAGAGGTCAATATCACCGCGCTCAAGATTCACACGGCCCCGCAGCGTATCGATGATGCGCGCGGGTTGCTCGTGGATCTCTTTGAGCATGAAGTGTTTATAACCCTGTTTTTCTGCCGAAATCGGATCCCACTGAATATGACGCGTCTCACGCGTGATCTGTGTTCCGTCGTGGGCAAAAAGTTTGACCCCTTGTCGGGTAAGCAGGGCCGTTTCGCTGTCGTTTAGGAAGATGAATTCGCGCGTGTGTTCAAGCACGGCGGGGACATCGGAGGCGGCAAAAGCTTCGCCATCTGCGACGCCAAGGACCATCGGCGACGCATTGCGCGCAACCACCAGTTGGTCGCGATCTTCGGTGTCCATGACCACAAGCGCGTAAGATCCGTCGATCCGGGCGAGCGCTTTTCGGACAGCGTCATGAAGATCGACAGCTTGCGGCAAGATCGAATCGATCAGATGAGCGACAACTTCGGTGTCGGTAGCGCTCTTAAACTCTCGCCCGGCCTGCACGAGCTCTTCTTTGAGCGCCATGTAGTTTTCGATGATGCCGTTATGAGCGACAACGACTCGGCCCGCGCGATGGGGGTGGGCATTTTCTTCGGTGGGACCGCCATGGGTCGCCCAACGAGTGTGCCCCAGACCGATCGTTCCATCGAAGGATTCAGCGTAAAAAGAGCGCTCAAGATTAACGAGCTTGCCCTGGGCACGGCACATGCGCAGACCGGAATCGGTCAATATTGCGATGCCTGCAGAATCGTAGCCGCGATATTCAAGGCGACGCAGTCCATTCAGCAGGATTGCGGAGCAATCGCGTTTTCCGACATAACCAACGATTCCACACATGCCTACCTCCGTGTTGGGCGCGCGGAAGAAGTACGCCCGACCCTTCGGTTATTCCTCAGGGTTCATTTCCGATGATACTTGCACCAACGCCGGTAAATGTCGCCCCAAAGCTGTACGAGTCATTTTTGCCGTCGTTGTCGGTGTCGACATCGACTGCGTTCGAGATCGCTGTGCCCAGAAGTCCGCAATACGTTTTTGAGGCGAGGAAGCGGCAACCCGACGTTGCATTCATGCAGGAGACCTCGTCCTCGGTCACTGAATTACACGAATATCCGCCGTCGATTTCACGATCGTACACGTTGCGTGAGAGGCAGAAACACGCGTTTGACGCTGCGTTCAATGACTCGAAGAATTCGTCACGCAGCACAACACCGCCCATCTTTCCTTCGTCCAGAGTCACGGTTCCACCGGCTGCCAGGTTCGCACCTGGAAGCACTACCGCTTCGATACGGCCTTGCGCGACCGGGATTCGGACTTCGTCGAGTAGATCTGGGAAATCGAGGTCGAATTCGCCGTCAAACGCTTCTAGGAAACCGGCACGAACGCGCGCCGAGGCAAATCCCCAACGTGGCCGACCTTGTGTATTTAGGCTTTCAGCCAATACATAGAATTCGCCGAGCCCTTGCAGGTTAGGAAGAATATTGAGGTCGGTGTCGGTGCCTTTATAGAACGACAGGTCAAGCGTCGGGTCGTACATGGCGTTCTCGAAATTCGAGAATCCAAAAAGGTTGACCAAGGTGCCTGCATCGATCGCGTTGGCGATGCCGGTATTGACGTCAAAGCCGAGGCTTTTTGCCGTGGCAAGCAAGGCACCGATCTTGTTGTCGATCACCCCGTCGCCATTGAAGTCGAAGCAACAGGTCGGTTGTTCGGGAATGATGATCGAGGTCATGAAGGAACCCGGACCGTAGGGACCCGTTGGGCAGTTCACGTCGGTCGACGGAAACGCGCATGGATCCTGAGCCAGGTCGGGGTACATGAATGCATCGACCTCGGCATCGGCTTCAGCGTCCATTCCCGCGTCGAGCTCAGTGGTCATATCCGCAGCCATGTCCGTCACACCCATATCGGCCACGGTGTTATTCGTGGTCGTGTTGTTCGTGGTGTTATTCGTCGAACTATTCGTCGCGTTGTTGGTCGCGTTATTCGTGGTCGAATTATTCGTGCTCGCCGGGTCATCGGCACAGCCTGCCAACATCGCAAAAGCCACAAGAATCAAAAGTCGCTTCATTTGCTGCCTCAATCGTTCCGTTTCAGAATGGCGCGCACTTTAGCGAGGAAAAAACAAAAATTCAAAGCGGACTTACGCGAAAGGCGTAATCGTTTGATTTCGTGCGGTTGGGGCCGTGTTGTCAGGTTTCGGGTGGTCGGTTATCGGTTAGTCAGGTTTCGGGAATCGCGGAATCGCAATGCGGGCAGGATGCCGTGCACCGAGGCGCCAATGCGGCAGGATGCCCGCGTACCGAGGCACAATGCGAGCAGGACGCATCACGCCGAATGGCTACTGACGTGAATGCGCGAGGAGCAAGTTGATCTTGGTCGCGTGAACAGCGGCCCCAAAACCGTTATCGATATTCATGACGGCTACGCCACCGGCGCAGGAATTCAACATCGTCAACAGGGGCGCCAGGCCGTCGAAGGCGGATCCGTACCCGACGCTTGTTGGGACAGCGATGATGGGCTGGCGAGCGAGCCCGCCCACAAGGCTTGGCAAGACGCCATCCATGCCGGCACAGACAATCAGGATGCCGGCTTCGTCGAGCTTCGAAAGCTGAGACGCAATACGCGAAATGCCCGCCACACCGACGTCGAAAAGTCGTTCGGTGGGATTTCCCAAGAGCTCGCTCATGACCGCGGCTTCTTCGCCTACGGGGATATCGAGCGCGCCGGCGGTAATCACCAAAACTGAGGCGCGATGGGGTTCGACCTTGGGTTGGCGCGTGGCGACAATTCGAGCGGTATCCCAGAAATGCAGGTATTCGCGCTGGTCTTCCAAGGCTTCTGCGATCGCGGGAGTGACCCGTGACGCAATCAGTTGGCGACCCTGCTCGTGATAGGTCCGAAAGATGGCAGCAACGTGTTCCGGGGTTTTACCCTCGGCCAGAATCACTTCTGGAATGCCGGTACGGAGCTCACGATGTTGGTCAAAACGACCGAGCAGGTGTTCTTCGAACGGCTCACGAACGATGCGCTGAATCAGCTCATCCTCGCCCAGTTCGCCGTCGCGCCAGGCATGCAATAGATTTCGAAGGGACATGTGGGTCAGTTCCCGGTCACGGGGGCAAGAATCCAGTCTGTCGTTCGCCAGGTCGTCGGAGCACCTGTAAACGCGGTTCGGTTGATACTCTGACCGGTGGTCATGTTCAAGACGTTGACTGGATTTGGCGAGAACGTGGCGCAGGTCGGGCCGCCAGGGAGTTCCATGTCAGTGGTGTTGTTATCGCTGGTCATAAAATCGAGGACGTTGGAACAACTGCTTCGGTCGCACGATCCTGCACACAGCATCGTATGTGACGCGCCGTCTGAAATCAGGTCGCACGACGTATAAGGCACGTCGATGCCGGGCCGGCGAGTACCCTCTGTTGCTCGGGCCACCTGGCCGGGTTGCAGCGCCGCAGCAGTCGCAAAGCTGGCGGTCTGGAAGGCAGAGTCGCAAGTTCCCAGATGCTCGACCACCAGACCTGAAAGAGTCGCAGGACAGGCTGAGCGGTTGATAAGTTCCACAAAGTCATCGGTGGATGAGTATCCGCCGACTTCGTTGATCTGCACGTATTTGGAGATCGATCCGGCGGTCAGATTGAAACCAGATACCGCACCGTTGAAGCCGTCGATCACCAAGTAATACTTTGTATTGGCAACCGCAGTGAACTCCACCGTTTCGTCAGAAGAGCCAGCACGTGTCGACTTCCCGATGCACATGCCCAACTCGTCGTTTGAACACTGCATGCCCGTGTCTTTCATGACGATCAAGTCAAGGTCGGCAGCCAGTCCGGCGAGCTTAATTTGAACCAAGCCGGAGCTCGTAGGGGTGAAGGAGTAGGCGATTTCAGGCCCGGTGTAGGTGAAGGTTGAACAGGCCCATTTGTCGACCAAATCAAGCGATCCAGCACCGTCGTTTCTGGCCGCGCGGGCGCCGTTGCAGGGAATCGCTGAAGCCGTGACACATCCTTCAACGGCACAAGTCGCCGAGCAGCCATCGTTGCTGGTCATGTTCATGTCGTCGCATTCTTCGACACTGGCACGTACAAATCCGTCGCCGCAGAAGGCGTTCTTACAGGCGTTGGTACAAGCGTCGGTGTTCGAGGTGTTGGCGTCATCGCATTGCTCGACGCCGTTTTGCACAAAACCATCGCCACAGGTCGCGATGGTGCAGGTGTCGAGGCAGCCGTCGGTGTTGATCAGGTTATTATCATCGCACTCCTCGCCGACTTGAACGATGCCATCGCCGCAACCTGGAAGCGTGCACAGGTTGGTGCACGTGTCGTTGTTGGTCATGTTGCCGTCGTCGCAGCCTTCGATTCCCAGCCAAGCAAAGCCGTCTCCACAGCTCGCGTTCACGCAGGTGTTGAGGCAGTCATCGGTGTTGGACAGATTGGCGTCATCGCATTGTTCGACACCCAGTCGCACAAAACCGTCGCCGCAGGTCGGCGTTTCGCACGTGGTCAGGCAAGCGTCGGTGTTGCTGGTATTGCCGTCGTCACAGGCCTCGATGCCGTTTTGCACAAACGCGTCTCCGCATCGTGCAGCGCTGCATGAATTCAGACAGGCGTCCGTGTTGGACAGGTTGGCGTCATCACACTCTTCGACATTTTCCTGAACAAATCCGTCCCCACACCCAGCGTTTACGCAGGTGTTCAGACAGGCGTCCGTGTTCAAGCTGTTGCCATCGTCGCATTGTTCGACGCCGTTTCGCACAAACCCATCGCCGCAGCTTGGAGCTTCGCATGTGTTCAAGCAGGCGTCCGTGTTCGAGCTGTTGCCGTCGTCGCAGGCTTCAATGCCGATATGTGTCACGCCATCGCCGCAAGTGGCGCTGACGCAAGCATTCAGACAGGCATCGGTGTTCACGAGGTTGGCGTCATCGCATTGTTCGACACCCAGTTGCACAAAGCCGTCGCCACAGCGTGCGGTCTCGCAGGTGTTGGGGCAGGCGTCGGTGTTGTCGTCGTTACCGTCATCACATATTTCCGTGCCCAAACGTACAAAGCCGTCGCCACAGGTCGCCTGAAGACAGGTGCTCAAGCAGGCATCGGTGTCAGACATGTTGCCGTCATCGCATTCTTCGCTGCCCTGAACGACGCCGTCGCCACATGAAGCAAGCTTACAGGTGTTCGTACACGCGTCGGCGTTGGACATGTTCCCATCGTCACAAGCTTCAACGCCCATATGGACGATTCCATCACCACAGGTCGCAACCTTACAGGTGTTGGTGCAGGCGTCCGTATCGTCGTTATTACCGTCATCGCACGCTTCGGTGCCCTGAACGAAACCATCACCACAGGTTGCAGCAACACACGTGTTGGTGCAGGCATCGGTGTTGTCGTCGTTGCCATCGTCGCAGTTCTCGCTGGGCTGTCGGACCCCATCGCCGCAGAAGCTGCAGTCGTTGCGGCATTCGTCGGTGTTGACGTCGTTGCCGTCGTCACACGACTC
>JBFFMO010000298.1:0-5812 GCA_041554035.1 Allomicrovenator sp.
GAAGGACTTTCTATGGGTTTGGAACCCCTTTGGAGTACGTCATTTCCGGGATCTTTCCGAACTTGTGCGCCTTTGCGAGGCCCCGACTTCACGAGTTTTTTTTTCTCGGGGGAACCAGCCGGATAACCCAAGCGCCACGGAACAAACGACCAGCACTTTGACCTAACATCGCGTAATAAATGCGCGTTATCAGGTTATGACAAAATTTCGCGCGGTCGAGTTCGAGTGATCGTGGCATGAATGACGCGATCGCATGGCGAGTCATCGTATGAAATCACGCACTTGCGAAGCGACCCACTCCACCTCAGCCGCAAGAAGCTGCGGAAAGACCGGCAAAGCCAGAACTTGTTGAGCCAAAGTCCGTGCTTTCGAGATGGTTCCGGCATTCGTAAAACAAGGCTGGTCACGCATCGAAACCGGGTAATAAATCGCGGTTTCAACCCCGTTTGCCGCAAGGTGTTTTCGAAGTTCGTCTCGTCGCTCGGATTCGATCACATATTGGTGAAAGGTCGACACGATCCCAGGCCGAACCTTCGCCCGACGATCGACGATGTCGTCGTACATGGCGGCGTGTGATCGACGACGGGCGTTCCAGCCGTCGACATAAGGAAGTTTGACCGACAAAATGGCCGCTTGCAGGGCATCGAGCCGGAAATTCCCACCAAGCTCCTGATGCACATATTTGGGCTGAGCGCCGTGGACACGTAGCCGGCGCAGGCGTGTGGCCAGATTCTCATCGTTGGTGACGACGGCACCTGCATCACCGCTGGCCCCCAAGTTTTTGGTGGGGAAAAAACTGAAACACGCCATCGCCCCATGATGTCCGACATGGCGAGAGTCGATCGAAACCCCAACCGCCTGTGCGCAATCCTCGATGATGGGGATGCCGCGCGAGGCGCAGATTTTGGCGATGGCCTCGATGGCCGCGACTTGCCCAAACAGATGCACCACGATCACGGCTTTGGTGCGGGGTCCGATCAAATCGGCCAGCAGCTCGGGGTCGAGACCGTAATACGAGTCGATATCCACGAAGATGGGGTTCGCCCCAAGCCTGGCCACGCAGCCGGCCGGTGCAAAGAAGGTGAAGTCGGGAACGATGACCTCGTCTCCCGGACCTATCCCAAGGGCCATCAACGCCATCGTGAGCGCGTCCGTTCCACTTGAGGCCCCCACGGCATGACCCATCCCCACGTAGGCCGCAAACGCTTGCTCAAACGCCTCGACCTCGTCGCCAAGAATGAATCGGCCTGATCGCAAAACGCGCATGGCCGCCTGCTCAACGGCATCCTGAATCTCAGGCTCCAAACGGGAGGCATCAAAAAACGGAACGTCCATTCAGAGCTCGCGCAGACCGTTTGGGGAATGTTGAAAATGACGTCCGCAGGCGCATCCCAGATCCTCGTCCAGCCTCAAACCGCAGATGCAGACCCAGCCGACGGCACGCCCGGGAACCCCAACCACGAGCGCCTGTGCCGGGACGTCTTGGGTCACGACAGCTCCTGCTCCAATCAGCGCATACGGACCGATCGTCGTTCCGCAGACGATCGTGGCGTTGGCACCGATTGACGCGCCCTTTTGCACGAGCGTCTGCTGCATTTCGTCGCGGCGAGAAATGAACGCACGAGGGGTCGAGACGTTGGTGAAGACGGCGCTTGGGCCGACAAAAACGTCTGCCTCCAAAACCACCCCTTCATAAACCGAGACATGATTCTGGATGCGGGTTCCGTCGCCGATCACGACGCCGGGACCGACGTACACTCCCTGCCCTAACACACACTTCTTTCCGATTTGGGCGCCTTCTGAGACGTGAACCCAATGCCAGATGAACGTGCCTTCACCAACAACGGCGCCATGATCGATGATCGCCGTGGGGTGAATCATCGATGGTATCCGACCGATTTTTGCCGTTCGTTTTTCCCGAGGGGCAGATTCGCGGAAGCCTTGAGGTCCCATGCGTCGAAGGTGTCGCCTTCGCTTTGCAGGTAAAAATCGGCAATGGGTCCAAGCATCGCGGCGTTATCGGTCGACAAGATCGGCGGCGCAAAAAACACCCCGATCTGCATCCGCTCGCCTTCGGCTCGAGCCGCTTTGCGTAATCCCGAATTGCAGGCGACACCGCCCGAAAACACGATCCGTTTAAGCTTCTTCTGCTTGGCCGCTGCAAAGGCTTTCATGACAAGGACGTCAACCACGGCCTGTTGGAACGAAGCACACAGGTCGTTCAAGTCCTGCCCCTGCGGAATCCCGTTCGCCTCGACGTGTTGCAGCACCGCAGTCTTGAGCCCTGAAAACGAAAAATCGAGGTTCTTGCGCGTCCACATCGGGCGCGGAAACGCGATCGCCTCCGGATTGCCGTCTTTGGCGAGCGCGTCGATCTGAAATCCACCTGGGTAGGGAAGACCGATCATCTTGCCGACCTTATCAAACGCTTCGCCTGCAGCGTCGTCTCGAGTTCGCCCAAGCAACTCGTATTCGCCCAGATCGCGCACGACGTAGATATCGGTATGCCCTCCGCTGACGATCACTCCAATATACGGAAACTCAGGGCGTTCAACGTCAGGAAGGTCGAGCAACACAGCGGTCAAATGCCCTTCGAGGTGGTTCAAGCCCACACAAGGTTTATCATGGGCGAAGGCCAAGGCCTTGGCGGTCTCGATCCCCACCAGCAACGAGCCGATAAGTCCGGGACCACTGGTCACGCCGAAGCCATCGATATCCTTGAGGGTCACTCCCGCATCGGCCAGGGCGTCGCGCAAGACCGCCTGAATATCACAGACATGATTACGAGAAGCCAACTCCGGCACGACACCGCCATAACGACGGTGAATGGGAATCTGGCTGGCGATGGCGTTGGACAAGACTTCTCGGCCATCTCGAATGATGGCGACCGAGGTCTCGTCACAACTCGACTCGATGGTCAGGACGAGCATTAGAAACGATTCTTGAGAATGGAACGAACTTCATCGGAGTCACGGCCTGTGGGACGAAGTTGCAGGAACTTCTCGTACGCCGACTTGGCCTTGTCTTTGTTGCCTTCAAGCTGATACGCCGCGCCCAAATCCAAGTAGAGATTTGCGGGCCGATGGCCGAGCTTCTCGGCTCGGGTGTACTGCTCAATCGCCTCAGAGTTGCGCATCGAGCCGAAGGCCGCTTGACCGTGAAGAAACGCGACTTTGCCATTACTGGAGTCTTCGGCGCTGAGAGCACGAAGGGCTTCAAGCGCGGGTCCGAAATTTTCGCGTTTTACGAGTTTCTCGGCGGCGCTGATACGACCCGCAATTCCGGTCGGAGCGGCCTCAACCGGCTCGATTTTTTTGACCGGCTCTTCTTTGGGGGCGTCGTTGCGAACGATATCGACCGGCTCTTCCACGGGCTCGACCGCCGCGATTTCTACGGGTTCAACCTCCGCGCCTGCATCGGACTCGGCCGCGGCCAAGGCGTCGAATTCCGGAATGACCCCGGAAAATAAAAGGGCGGATTCGGTCGCACGTTGCTCAACGTCTTTCCCAAACGCTGAAGCGATGGCGTCCAAAGGCTCGACCGCGGGTTCCTCGATGACCGGTTCCTCGATGACGGGTTCCTCGACGACAGGATCTGGCGTTGGAATGACCGCGACGGGTTCCTCAATGGGCTTGTCTTGTCCATTCTGTGCAATGATAACCATCAAACCAATGATCAGAGCGGCAATAACGCCGCCGACAATGAGCCCCGTTCGATTGGGGGGTTCGTCGACATGAAACTCGTCGGCAGAGCGATCCGCGGCACTGAAGAATGACTCTTCGTGCTCTTCCTCTTCCGGGATAACCACCGGCTCATCAAGCGTGTCGACCTTTTCCGACCCCGCCTTTTCGCGGTCCGGCAATTCCACGGTCTCAAGCTCAGGGGCGACTTCACCAAGGGCTTGAGGAATTCGGCTGCCTGAACGGCTCAAGTCGAAACGAGCCACCACGAGCTCCCCGTCTTTCGCGGTTCGCTCGACAAGCGGCGGCACCACCTCCACGTCTTCAATTTCTTCGAGTTCGTAGTCGGCACCGTCGTCTTTGGAAGGCAACTCGCCTGGAAACGGCGTCACGTCATTGGCCGGGTCAAACTCCTCCTCCAAAGCCTCGACGGCTTCGGAGCTCGCGGCCTCATCAGCCTCAGCCTCTTCGGCCTCAGTCCGATCGGACTTCGCTTTCGCCAATTGTTCGGCAAGAGGGCGAAGGTCTTGGGTTACCCGTTCACGTTCGTTGAGCGAAAATTCACGGGATGTTGTCTCGCCGCTCGGGTCATTTTCCGGGAAATCCAGCGTGATCGAGGGTTCGTCGTCATCGTCGTCAAAAACCTCACCTTCGCTGAGTTCGTCCGAAAGGCGTGGCCACGACTCGTCGGTTTGTTCATCCGCCCGCGTGTCGGCCAGCTGAGCGGCGGTGTCGAGAAGTGACTCCGCCTCGGCAACAGCACGTGCGGCAACGATATCGTCATGAACTTCGGCGATCGAAGCGATATTTGGGAGTTCTTTGGTCGAGACTTCCTCGACTTCAGGAGCCTCGTCTTCATCCTCGTCGAATCTCTGGTCTTGGAGTCGAGTCGTTTGCGCTGGCGTGCTGATGGGCGTTGGCTGACGTTGGCGACGATGCCGCGACGGTGAAGGCTCAAGCTCCTCGTCAGCGGACTCAATCGAAACGGGCTTCACATTTGGATCGGTCGTTCGCGATACCGTCTCAACCAGTCGCTCCGTCACGCGGCCGTGCCGAATATCGGACAGCGACGAAATCCCCAAATCCGTGGTTCGGATGGGGTCTGCAGGGCCTTCGCTCGGAATCTCTTCTGCGGAACGAATATCGGAAACAAGCTTTGAAAGTGGGGCGGTTTCAGTGCCGCTATTTCGGTCCACGGCCGCAATCATATGCTGGGTGGCCGTGTGCTGCGTGATCGCGCGATGCTGACCCGTAAGAACGATGGCCTCGGCCTCCTGTCGTTTTTTCTCTTCTTCTTCGATCTTTCGAATCGCCTCTTTCGGGTTTGACTCGCCTTCGAAGTGAAAGCTCCACGACGGTTTACCGTCGTCATCCACGGCCTCCGGCCCCAGAATCTGCGGCACCATCGGCTCGACATCGGGTCGGGCCTCGGAACCACGACTCTGTGCGCCGTATTTGGGTGCCGTGTCCTTTCGACCACGATCCTCGTCACGAGTCTCAAGCCACGTCGCAAGATTGGAACGTTCTGGGGCTCGATCGTTATGAGCCGCTACATTTTTGAGGGCGCCATCGGCGAGCAGCTTTTGCGTGATCTGCAGCGTCGTGACGTCGTCTACCGGACTGTCGTCCAAGACGTCTCGAATCGAACGCACTCCGTCGTAAAGGCGCGCTACGCGGGCGACGGCCCCAGGCAACTGATCGAGATTAGGCAGCTGTTTATAATCGGCTTCGAAAACGTTCTGAAAACCAGGCAACTCATCGACCAACTCGTTCCAGGTGCCCAGGCGCTGAATGCCGACCAGCAACAAGTCGTTGCTGTCTTTGGGGACCCGGTCGGGTCGATTGGCGATCTCGTGGTATTGCAGATGAAATCGCCCTTCAGGCCAGAGCATGAGCCGATAGATGGCTTCTTCGCCCTGCAATTTCCCACAGATCGCGTCCAGGATATTTCCCTCGCGAAAATAAACGACGGCTTCGCGTTCATTTCGCGACAAACGAATCGAGCCCGAGCGCATTTCTTCTTCGATCGTCTGAAGCAAGTCGATCATCGTGATGTCGGCCAGATCCCCCTCGAGTTCCTCGATTTCGGAGTCGCTGAGCATGTCTTTGGCGCGCTTCTGCAGCAGAAGCTC
>JBFFMO010000299.1:0-5812 GCA_041554035.1 Allomicrovenator sp.
GACGATGGAGGGCATCGATTGGGCGGATGGCGTGCGGCCGGCCTCTTTGATCATTACGGGTTCTTACCGCCAACGAACACGCCGGCCAGTCTTGACGATTGGACGATGGTCCTTCGGCTGGACTTCGATAATCAGGCCGACTTTGGATGGGGATCGAATGTGATCTACGTGATCGCGCCCACGGAGGATTTCCAAAAGCACGACTTCTCGAGGGCCATGGTGGTTGGCGCAAATTTCTAGTTTTTGCGCTTCGGGTGCGCCCGCTGAGTTTTCTTGTAGCCCGCCATCAACGTTTTCACTCGCCGTTTTTCGTCCAACTGGGCCGCGATATCGGTCTTGCGGGCTTGAAACGCCAATTCGGCTTTGAGTTTCCGCCATGCATCGACACGTGCGGGATCGAGGTCTCCGCTCTTGATGGCACCGACCACGGCACAGCCTGGCTCGGATTCGTGTTCACAATCGGCAAAACGACATTCGGCGGCGAGTTCCTCGATTTCGGGAAACGCCTCTTCGGCGTCGGATTCGTCGCCCCAGAGCTGAAGCTCTCGCATTCCGGGTGTGTCCAACAAAAGCCCAACGCCTGGCAGTTCAAAAAGCTGCCGTCTGGTCGTCGTGTGACGGCCTTCGTCATCATCCAAGCGGATATCGGCCACTCGCTGCCGCTCATCGCCAAGCAGCGCGTTGATCAACGTCGACTTGCCCACGCCTGAGCTGCCCACACACGCGATCGTTTTTCCCGGTCCCAACCATTTGGCCAGTGCCGTGCTCACGCCTTCGGAATCAAGAGCGCTCAGGCCCACGACGTCGATATTGGGTGCGACATCTCTGGCCTGCTTCAGATAAAACTCTGGGTCTTCGGCGAGGTCGGCTTTATTCAAGACAACCACTGGGGTCGCACCGGATCGCTCGATCGCTGTGATGTAGCGTTCAAGCCGGCGTACGTTGAATTCTTGATTCATCGACGACACGACAAATACGGTGTCCAAATTGGCGCCGATCACCTGAGGACGCGTCTTTTGCCCCGCCGCCTGGCGCACAAGCTCGGTGCGACGGGGCAGGATTTTCCGAATCAACCAGAACGCATCGTGGGAATCTTCAAGGATCACAAAGTCGCCAACGGCCGGAGACATCCCTTCCCGATTTTTCCCCGGGAGGATCGCGCGCTGAACGCCGGCCTCGGCCCAAACCTCGAAATGAATTCCGTAGTCGGCGGAAACGCGACCAATGAATTGGCCCTCGGCCAGCTCGGCCGTGCCCGTCCAACCGATTTGTTCCAATCTGTTCACGTGAGAGCCTCAGTTCTGGGGTCCTGAGGACCCTCGACACTTTGAACTTCGATGCCGTGCTCTTGCAGGTAGCTCAAGCCGTTTTCGCCGGCATAACCGCCACCGACCACGATCACTTTTTTGATCCCGGCGTGATGAATCAATTTTGCGCACAAAATGCAGGGCTCGCCGGTCACGATCATCCAGCCGCCTTTGGTCGCAACGCCCGACGCTGCGCAGTTGCAGATCACGTTCATTTCGGCGTGATGACAGCCGATTTCCATTCGGGTGCCCGACGTTACGTTCATCGTGTCCCGCAGACAGACTTCACCGCCGCAAAGCTCGCCGCCGCCTCGTGGGCCGCCGTTGTAGCCGTCCATGAGCACCACGTTTCGCTCAGGGTCGACCAACATCGCCCCAAATTTGCGGCGCGGGCAATTCGAGGCCTTTGCGAGTGCCAAACATTGCTCAATTCGGATTCTTACATGTTTTTCTTTCATTTGCGGCCTCCCAAGGCCGGCGGATAGTACCATCGTGACCCACACGATGTCACGACGCTAGCCCCACTGAGGTGACGAGTGATACGGTGTATTCTGAGGTCCTGACGGGGAAGCCGACAGACATGACGAAACTTATTGGTCCATTTACGCGAATCCGCACGCTAGGTGCGGGTGGCGGAGCGAAAGTCTTTGCCGCTTGGGATGCTCTTGGGCGCGAAGTCGCGGTCAAAGTCCCCCATACAGGCGTCGGAGCCGAACCCATTGGGCGCGAAGTCGCTGCAGCCGCGTTGCTTGACCACCCCAATATCGTGCGCGTCTTGGATTTTGGTCATTCGCTGGACCAGCCTTGGATGGCGATGGAGGCGGCGGCACATGGGACGCTCGAAGATCACCCCCCAAAAACGATCGAAGAAATCGATGCGGTTGTGTCGCGGGTTCTGGAAGCGCTCTCCTACGCGCATGCTCGCCATATCCTGCATCTGGACCTGAAACCTTCAAATATCCTGCTGATCGATCCCGAAAAAATGGACGTGAAATTGGCGGATTTTGGGCAGTCGACCTTGACCGACGAGCCCGAAGACCCCCGAGCAACCCCCGTGGGCACGCCGCAATACATGGCCCCGGAACAGTTCTCGAGCGCGACACATCTTTACGGGCCGTGGACCGACCTTTACGCCCTGGGCTGCATTGTTTTTGAGTGGAGCTATGGGCGCCCCCCTTTCATTCAAGGCGATTTCCTGCAAATGGGATTGCAGCACTCCCGCGAATCGCTGCCCACGGACCCCAAACCGATCATCGAAATCCCTCCCGCTCTGGTGGGTTGGATACGACGCGCTCTGGCCAAACCTCATGGCGTAAGATTTCAGGGGGCAATGGAGGCGTTCGAGGCTTGGCGAAAGGCCGTTCCCGAATCGGTCCGGCACCAAAATGTCGCCACACCCCAGGTGATCTCCCCCCGGTTGGCTTCGTTGCGCGCCCCGCCCTTTGTGGGTCGAGCCGCACAGCTTTCGCTTCTGGGCCAGGTCTTGGATGAGGCCATTCTGAAGCGCGCCCCAAGACTTGTTCTGGTCCATGGCCCTCTTGGTATCGGCAAATCCAGACTCGCCAAACACTTTGCCGAACTCGAAGAAACCTCGGGGCGTGCCCGTTGGTTCTATTCGCATTTCTCGGCCGGCGATCTGGTTGATCCGATCGCTCTCATGTTGGCCAACGCCCTTGGCGTCTCGGGCAAATCCGTCGTCGAGGCGCCCACCCTCATCACGGAACGATTGGGAACCCATTATAGCGTCGATGCTCTGATGGGCGTGGTTCAGGCCACCCTACTTGGCAACGCAAAACTTGGCCGGCTGACGCCTTCATTGGCTCATCGAGTCACGGCCTCGGCGCTGCAAGAAATTTCGGGTGCGCGCATACCGATCATCATTCTGGATGATATCCACCACGCCATCGATGCCGTGGACTTCTGCGAGGACGTACTCAAGGCCAAACAAGGTGCCGCTCTTATCATCGCGATCATTGAGGAAACAACGGATAACCTCGTTCGAGAGCGCGTGGCCAACTGGCGCGAAAAGCAGGCGGACCTCAAAATCGTCGATATTTCGGTGCCGACTCTCACGCCGCAACAGGTCGACGACATGCTCTCGGATTGGGTGGCACTGCCCGCTGAGAGGCGCGCCGATATTGTGATCGCGTCCAAAGGCATGCCGCTCGTGGCGGTTGCGAACGTCAAACACGGCTCGGAGGCACCGCCGGAACACGGACTCGAAAACGTCTGGGCGCGGGTCTTGGCCACGATCGACGAACAGCTTCCGGTCGTTGGCCGCGCCGCGCTTGAGGTAGGCGCCGCCATCGGCACACGTGTCGACGAGTCGCTCTGGTCCGATGTGCTGACGCAATTGGGATACCCGCCCAACCCAAAAACTTTGATGGCGCTGGAACGCCTGGGCGCGATTCAACGGAAAGGCCGCTCCTGGGTTTTTGACCACCCTGGCCTTCAGATCGCCGTGGCCGCGACCGTCGAAGGGACCGGCTGGTGGCAGGAAATCCACCATCAGGCGGCTCGAGTACTGGCCGAGCGCCATGCTTCGCCCTGGGATATCGGTCAACATCTGGAGGCCTCGGGCGACAAGGAATCGCCGATTTCTCCATGGCTTGCCGCCGCATATCAGGCAGCAGTGTGTGAAAGCCCTCATGTTGCGCAGCAAATCCAGCAGAAGGCCATTCGCGCGCTGCAAGCGCTCGACGTTTCGATGGACGACCCGAGGTGGGGTCACGCGATTCTGGTTCAGTTGCATATCGACGCGCAGACCAAGCCCTTTGCAGATGCAGAGGAAATCGCGCGCGACCTGATTGCTCGCGCCGACGACCACGGCTGGCACGATATTCTGGCCGAAGCCCTCGAAGTCCATATGCGCGTTCTGCATGCGCTTGGGCGCTACGCAGACGCGCTCGAAGCTGGCGAGCGCGCCCGCCTGACGATTCGAGTCGAAGGAAACGAACTGACTCTGGCCCGGATTACGGGCGAAATGGCCGAAATCCTTCATTTGAGTGGTCGGTCCCAGGAAGCGCTCTCGTACCTTCACGACGCTCTGGACGCCTACCGGCAACTTGATGAAACCGAGGGCATGGCCTGTGCTCTGGCCCTCGCAGGGGATATTCTTGCTCCAGAAAAGCCGATGAAGGCGCGCGAGTGTTACGAGGAAGCCCTTGAATTCACGCGGCGAATGTCGCTCAAGGACCTTGAAGCCCATATTTTGGAGGGCATGGCCAAGGTCGACCACGCGCAGGGCAAGGTCACCGATGCGATGTTGGGTTTCGACCGGGCCGAGGTCACCTACGGTTCGGTTGGAGCGACCGCAGTTTGGATTACGCGCTACCACCGAGGATACGTTCGGCTGCGTGCTGGCCAACGCGAAGGCTTGCTGGAGGTCTTCGACCAATGTGCCGAAGCCTTTGCTGAAATTGGGGTGCATCGCTATTCGATGAACGCGACGGCCGCCTTGCTCGAATGTGCCTCGATCGAAAACGACCAGTTCTTGATCATGACGCAACTTCGTGTGCTGGAAGCAGAACTTGACCCCCTGGACCGATGCGCCGAAATCGAGACACCTCTGCGTGAAGCCCATGCGGCCCTTTCGAAGAGTCATATTGGCTTGGCCAGGACCGTCCGCGAACTGCTCGCCCATATCGGTGCCGAGTAGCCAACTGAGTTGTATTTGACGGGCGGACGGAAAACCCTCACCTTATTTAGTGAACACTCACTTGAATACAGGAGAGGCCATGCGTCCAACGACCGGCTTCTGGCAACGCATTTTGACCGCGGCAGCCTTGCTCACGCTCATTTCTTGCGGCGACGACAGCACGACCTCCACGTCGAATAATACCGTCGTGACCACGGACGCGGGCGCCGATTCAGGCTCATGCGCGACCGACTGCAACGACGGCGAAGCGTGTACGGCGGACTCGTGTGAAAACGGAGTCTGTGTGAACACCTACGACGCAGCCCTTTGCTGCACGTCGGACCAATGCGATATCGACGGAGCCTGCATCGACAACGGCGCCGCGAATGCCGCAAATTCATGTCAAATCTGTCTGGTCGTGACGGACGCCTCGGCGTGGACAAATAAGGCTGATGCTGGCGAATGCGACGACGAAGACGCCTGTACCATGGGCGACACCTGTGTCGCCGGTGAATGTGTCGGCGAGGCCTTCACCTGCGACGACCAAAACCCATGCACCGACGACACTTGTGACGGGGTTGGCGGCTGCGGTTTTGTCGACAACACCGCCTCCTGCAACGACGGAGACGCCTGCACCAGCGGCGACTCCTGCTTGGCCGGCGAGTGTGTTCCCGGGCCAGGACTCCCCTGTGATGACCAGAATGGCTGCACGATTGATTCGTGCGATTCGGCCACTGGCTGTGTTTTTGCTCCCGACGACGGCGCCAGCTGCGACGACCAGAGCATGTGCACGACCGCCAGCGTGTGTTTGGCAGGCCAATGCGTCGAAGAAACCGCGCTTTCTTGCGACGACGCCAACATCTGCACC